>NZ_CBAICG010000023.1:0-59012 GCF_964715405.1 Solirhodobacter sp.
TCTTCAGAGCGCGGACGGTGCTTCATACCGGGGTCCCGACTTCGCAAGGTTTCGAGCCAAATCGTACGAAATCCTGCAATCTAAAGCTATCAGTTCCGTGGAATCACCGAACAAAATCATAGACTTCAGGATTGTTCAGCACCGACTAATTAGTCTAATTTTCTTAACAAATTTATTGTAGTTATTGTTTCTAACTCGAGCCAGTTCTTGCTGGACGTCATTCGGAGAAAGCTTCATATCACCCCACCACCTCCCTAAACTCCCGCCACTCCCCCTTGCGCATCCCCGAGGTCTCGGCGGTCACCTGCTCACCCTTCAGCATCCATTACCCGCCGTCAATCGCCTTGCGGGAGAACGCCCCGCACCGGGGGTCAGAAGTGATAGTCGATGACATTCAAATCCCGCGTCCGCAGGAACGTCATCAGGATCGGGTGGTCCCGGGCAAAACTCTCCGGGTCGTCGCAGGCCGCGAGGGCGAGCACGAGCAGGACGGCCGCAGCGCGCCTGCGGCGGGCGGCACCGGGGGCGCGCGTCAGTCGATCACCTCCCTGAACTCCCGCCATTCCCCCTTGCTCATCCCCGAGGTTTCGGCGGTCACCGCTTCACCTTTGAGCATCCGCTTCACGCAGTCAATCGCCCTGGAGGAGAGCGTGATGCCGCCCAGGCGGTAGTCCTCGAAGGCGCGGAAGGCGAGCGGCACCCAGTCGGCGGTGACGCGGGCGATGGCTTCGGCGTAGACGCGAATCTCGTATTGCGCGTGGGCGTCGGCGCGCAGGCGCAGGAAGTGGAAGAGGTTGTGCAGGTCGGTTTTCCAGTACCACTGGGTATAGATGTTCATCGGCAGGTTCATCCGCGCCAGTTCGCGGGCCAGGCCCTGCTGGCCGTCTTGCGATAGCATCGCCTCGTAATGGTCATAGGCCTGCATGGCGTCGGATTTCAGCCAGCCGAGGACGCGGGCGGATTCCTCGAGGCCCAGCACATCGCCACGGCCCTGATTGTTGACGCTGGATTGCGCCGCCAATTGCTCGGGCGCGGGGATGTAGAACTCGCGGTCGAGGATCGAATAGCGGGCGGAGTATTCGTTGACATTGGCGGTGCGGTGCCGGATCCACTGGCGCGCGACGAAGACCGGCAGCTTGACGTGCAGCTTGACCTCGCACATCTCGAACGGGGTCGAATGCCAGTGCCGCATCAGATAGCGGATCAGCCCCTCGTCGTTCTGCACGTGTTTGGTGCCCGCGCCATAGCTGACACGGGCGGCCTGCACGATGGCGGCATCGTCGCCCATGTAGTCGATCACGCGGATGAAGCCGTGGTCGAGCACGGGATGCGCGCGGTAGAGGTGCGCCTCCATCCCCTCGGACACGGCGCGCAGCGTGGGGCGCGGCGTGGCGCGGGCCGCCTCGATTTCGGCAAGCTGGTCGGGGGAAAGGGGCATCGCGGCCTCCGAAGGGATGAATGAGTCGTCTGGCCACTCTATCTTGGGGGCAGCGCTCTGGAAACCACGAGATGCGGTGGCGCGGCACGGCGGCCACGGGCGCCGGGAAAGCTGCACAGCCGAATTGACTTTTGCGCCTTTGGTTGGGACACTTGCGCAAAACATAATGAGGCGGGCAGTCCCATGAAATTCGGTTACGCACTGGTAGCACTGGTGGCGCTTGGCGCATGCAACGGCAACCCGCTGGGCGGCACAGCAGGCGGCGGCACAACCGGCGGCGGCACAACGGGCGGCGGTACCACGGGAGGCGTGTCCGGCCCGACCACGCTGCCGCCGGGCACGACCTCGCCCACCGCCAGCAGCAACATCGTGCGCTACGAGGCGTCGGATGCAACCACCGGCTCGGGCTACGCGACGAACGTTGTCTACGACGCGGCAAAGGACACCTTCACGGTGCAGAACCTGCCGTTCTCGGGTGACAAGACCTTCACGCGCGGGGCGGCCGTATCGCAACTGGGCGTGACGACGAACGGGATCAGCCCCTTCGCGGTCTATGACGGGCCGACCACGGCAGCGGATTCCGTCACCGGGACCGCGATCAACCAGTTCGGCTATCGCGCCATCTATGCCGTCAGCCCGAGCGGCAAGACCCAGGTCGCCATCGTGCGGACCGGCGATTTCATCAACTACGGCTTCGGTGGCTATGTCTACCAGCGCAACGGCGCGGTGACGCTGCCGACCAGCGGCCAGGCGAACTATCTGGGCAACTACGCTGGTCTGATCGACTATTCGGGGGCGGGCGGGCTGAACTACACCACCGGCACGATGGCGATGCAGATCGACTTTACCGCGTTCAACACCTCGCAGACCGGCGCCGGGGTGAATGCGGTCAACGGCACCGTCACGAACCGCCAAGTCTACGACATCAACGGCAATGTCGTCACCCCGACGCTGCTCGCTGCCCTGAGCACACAGCAGCAGGTGACGATTTCGGCGCTGCCGACGCTCTTTTTCACCGTGCAACCCAGCGTGATGACCACGAACGGCGAGATCGCGGGCGCGGTGACGAGCACGCTGGCGGGCAAATCCGGCCCCACCCCTTACGAAACCGGCACCTACTACGCCGTTCTGGCGGGAACCAATGCCAGCGAAGTCGCCGGCATCATCGTCGTCACCTCGGCGTCACCCGGCGCGACGGGTGTCACCGCGCGGGAAACGGGCGGCTTCATCGCGCAACGGCAGTGATGCGGGCCGGGCTTGCGGCCGGCCTCGCGCTGAGCCTCTGGGCCGCGGCCGCTCAGGCCCCGGCCGCGACGCTGACGCCCGACACGCTCCGGGCGGACGGCTACAAGGCGATGAACGCGGGCCACGCCGCCGAGGCGCACGCCATCGCGCTGGCGCTGCTGCAGCGCGACCCGAACGATTTTCTGGCGCTGATCCTGCGGTCGCGGTCGGCGCGGGCGCTTGGAAATCTGGGCGAGGCGCGGGAGGCGGCGCGGGCGGCCTGGCAACACGCGCGCACCCCGGCCGACCGCTACGCGGCGGCGATGGTGCGGGCGCAGGCGCTTGCCAGTTCCGATCTGCGCACGGCGGCGCAGATCTGGCTGCGACGCGCGGTGCAACTGGCGCCAAACCCCGATGCGCGGGCGGTTGCCATCCACGATTTCACCTATGTCCGCGACCGCAGCCACTGGTCGTTCCAGTTCGGGGCCTCGCTGGTGCCGTCGTCGAACGTCAATAACGGCAGCACCAGCAGCACGATCACGCTTCTGGGCCTGCCCTTCGTTCTGTCGGGCGACGCGCAGGCACTGTCGGGTCTGGTCGGCTCGGTCAATGCCACGGCCATCTACCGGCTGACGCCGACGCAGAACACGGTGACCCAGCTTCAGTTCAGCGCGCTGGAGCGGCACAACTGGCTCAGCGCCGCGGCGCAGGCGCAGGCTCCGGGCGCCAAGGGGTCGGATTACGACTACGGCGCGGTGGAGGCCGGCGTGCAGCAGCAGTGGCGCGCCGGGGTCACATCGCTTGCGGTCTACACCTGGGGCGTGACGGCGGGGCACAACTGGTATGGCGGCGCGGATCTGTCGAACTATCTGCGCCTGCAGGGCGGGGTCGATCGGCCGCTGGATGCGTTGACCACCGCCAGCCTCGGGTTCACGCTGGAACGCCAGGCCCGGCAGGACGTGCGCGATCGCTCGGCCACGGTGGCGACGGGAACCGTTGGCCTGACGCGACGCTTTGCCAACAGCGATCAGGTCAGCCTGACGCTTGGCGACCGCTTCACCCGCTCGAACGCGAACGACATTCAGCATGCGACCGGTTTTGCCCAGATCAACTGGACGAAAGCCGCGCCGGTGCTGGGCGTGAAGGTGGGCGCAAGCCTGTATCTGGCACGCGAAAGCTACGCCACCTTCCCGCTGTCGGCCGACGGGCGGCACGACACCAACGTGACCGCCGACCTGAGCCTGCTGTTCACGCGGGCGAGCTACATGGGGTTTTCGCCCAGCGTCGATCTGCAATTTCAGCGCGTGCGCTCGACCGTCAGCCTCTATGACACGCGCGACATCGGCATCGCGGTGGGCATCAAATCGGCCTTCTGACCCCTCGCCCGCGGACCCGCCTGTGCTATGGTCCGCCGCGCAACGGCAAGAAGGATGAGGCAATGACGATCCGCTACCTGCACACCATGGTCCGCGTGCTGGACCTCGACGCGTCGATGGCGTTCTACAAGCTGCTGGGCCTGAAAGAGACCCGGCGGTGGGAGAACGAGGGCGGCCGCTTCACGCTGGTCTTCATGGCGCCCGAGGGCCAGGAAGACTGCCCGGTGGAACTGACATACAACTGGGATGGCGATCCGGGTCTGCCGTCTGACGGCCGCCATTTCGGCCATCTGGCCTATGAGGTTGACGACATCCATGCCACCTGCGCGCATCTGATGGAACATGGCGTGACGATCAACCGCCCGCCGCGCGACGGGCGGATGGCCTTCGTGCGCTCGCCCGACAACGTGTCGATCGAACTGTTGCAGAAGGGCGCGGCCAAGACCCCGGCGGAACCCTGGCTGAGCATGGCCAATACCGGGCACTGGTAGGCGGCGCCCCCGATCGGAGGCGGTCCGCCCGGATTTTCGGGCGGGAGCCTCCGGCGGGGATATCTTTCGCCAAGATGAAAGCGCGCGGCGCGCCGGGGCCCGTTTGATCCCGTGGGGCACTCAGTAGATATACCGGATCTGGTCGGCCCAGTAGCGTTCCATCCGCTTGAGCATGGTGTTGATCTGGTCGATGCTGTCTGCCCCCACCACGCCGCGCGCTTCCAGCCCTTCGGCATGGCGGGCGAACAGATCGGTGATGACCGCGCGAACACGGCGGCCCTTCTCGGTCAGCCGGACGCGGACCGATCGTCGGTCAATCTCGGATCGCTGGTGGTGCATGTAGCCAAGTTCCACCAGCTTCTTGAGGTTGTAGCTGACGTTGGAGCCCTGGTAGTAGCCGCGCGTCTTCAACTCGCCCGCCGTTACCTCGTTGTCGCCGATGTTGAACACCAGGAGCGCCTGCACCGCGTTGATCTCCAGCAGCCCGAGCCGCTCGAACTCGTCCTTGATCACGTCGAGCAGCAGGCGGTGCAGCCGTTCGACCAGCGCCAGGCTTTCAAGATAGCCCGACAGCAGCGCCTCGCGCGGGCCGTCCTTCAGCGGGGCATGGATGCTCATCACCGTCTCCACCATCACGTCTGGAGGGAGAATCGGGGCAAAAGGCGAACATTCGGTTAAACTACGATGGATTTCTGCCGATCGGGCCAAGTCGGCCGCGCGCGAAGGCGCCGATCTGCGCCACCAGCGGCGCAAAGGCGGCGGGCGGGGCGGCGTGGCCGGTGAACCAAGTGTAAATCTCCTGATCATTCTCGGCCATCATCGCGTCGAACAGGTCGAGCCTGGCCGCATCGAGCCCGGCCAGGCGGTCGTCGGCCCAGGGGCCGAAGATCAGATCCATCTCTTTCATGCCGCGGTGCCAGGCGCGCATCCGCATCCGTTTCAGGCGGTGTTCCGGGGACTCTGACATCTTGCCTCGCATCGGGTGATAGCGCTTGATCGCGATTGCGGCCCACCCTAAGACATGGCCCCGGCAAGTTCAAACCGGAGTTCCCCAAATGGCGTTTCTGTCCTCTACGCTGGACCGCGTGAAGCCCTCGCCGACCATCGCGGTGACGACGAAGGCGGCAGAGCTGAAGGCCGCCGGGCGCGACATCATCGGCCTTGGCGCGGGCGAGCCGGATTTCGACACGCCGCAGAACATCAAGGACGCCGCCATCGCGGCCATTCAGGCGGGCAAGACGAAATACACCGCCGTCGACGGCATCATCGAACTGAAGCGGGCGATCTGCGCCAAGTTCAAGCGCGAGAACGGGCTGGACTACACGCCCGCGCAGATCAGCGTCGGCTCGGGCGGCAAGCAGACGCTGTACAACGCGCTGGTGGCGACGCTGAACCCCGGCGACGAGGTGATCATTCCGGCGCCCTACTGGGTCAGCTATCCCGACATGGTGCTGCTGGCGGGCGGCGAGCCGGTGGCGGTCGAATGCCCGATGCAGACCGGCTACAAGCTGACGCCCGAGCAACTGGAAGAGGCGATCACGCCGAAAACCAAGTGGTTCATCTTCAACTCGCCTTCGAACCCGACCGGTGCGGGCTATTCGCGCGCCGAGTTGAAGGCGCTGACCGAGGTGCTGATGCGCCACCCGCATGTCTGGGTGATGACCGACGACATGTACGAACACCTCGCCTATGACGGGTTCGAATTCTGCACCCCCGCCGAGGTGGAGCCCGCGCTTTACGATCGCACGCTGACCTGCAACGGCGTGTCGAAAGCCTATGCGATGACCGGCTGGCGGATCGGCTATGCGGCCGGGCCGGAGAAGCTGATCAAGGCGATGGGCAAGGTTCAGTCGCAATCCACCTCGAACCCCTGCACGATCAGCCAGTGGGCGGCGGTCGAGGCGCTGAACGGGCCGCAGGACTACATCGCGACCAGCCGCGTGGCATTCCAGCGCCGCCGCGACCTGGTGGTGGCGATGCTGAACGCGGCCGAGGGGGTGCGCTGCCCGACGCCCGAGGGCGCGTTCTACGTCTACCCCAGCATCGCGGGCTGCATCGGCAAGACCTCGGCGGCCGGCACGAAGATCGCCGATGACGAGGCCTTTGCCACCGCGCTGCTGGAGGAAACCGGGGTCGCAGTGGTGTTCGGTGCGGCCTTCGGGCTTTCGCCGAATTTCCGCGTCAGCTACGCTACGTCCGATGCGGCCCTGACCGAGGCCTGCACGCGCATTCAGGCTTTCTGCAAGGGCCTGACGTAACGGAGATCCGATGCCGGGCGATCTGCCGGACTATTACTTTCGCGTGCGCGAGAACGGCGCTGTCGTGTTCCGGGTCGATACCGAGAACCGGCAGCGCCGCATCGAGCTTGAACCGATCGCCGTTGCGAACCTGCGCAACGGCGAGATCAAGGCGCAGGGCGAGCGCAAGCTGACGCCCGACGAGATCGCCCGCATCAAGCTCTGGCTCGCCGAGCGCACCGAGGTGCTGGCGCAGCGCGACGTCGACGACATCCACCGGGCGGTCGATCACCTGAACCTGACGGCGCAATGGGTGCAGACGCGGGCCACCGACGTGCAACTGGAAGACGTGACCGATGCGCTGCTGCTGGCGATGCACGATCTGCGCACGGTGCTGGTGCGCAGGAAGGCGGAACGGCTGAGCGGCGGCACGGCGGAGGAGTAAGGGGGGCGCGGCCCCGCTCGGCCCTGCGGGCCTCACCCCCCGGGATATTTCAGAACGGAAGATGCAGGCTCAGGCGCGCGCCATGCCGCGCCAGAAGCGCGCCATCATCAGCGCCGCGGCGCACATCAGGCCGATGACGAGGCCGAGCCAGAGCCCGACCCCGCCAAGCCCCAACGGGAAGGCGATGATATAGCTGGCCGGGATGCCGATCGCCCAGTAGCTGAGCGCCGCCATGATCATCGGCGCGCGGGTGTCCTGCACACCGCGCAGCAGGCCGAGGGCCATCACCTGCATCGCGTCGAAAAGCTGAAAGAGCGCGGCGACGGCCAGCAGGCGGGCCCCGAAGGCAAGGATGCGCGGCGCCAGCGGGTCGTCCGGGTTGACCCAGAGCGCGACCAGCGTGCGCGGCAGCGCCAGGAACAGTGTCACCGCGATCAGCGCGAAGCCGAGCGAGAGCACGACCGCCGTCAGCGCGCCGTCGCGCAGGCCCTGCGGATCGCGGCCCCTGGCGCGCCCGGCGCGCACCGTGGCGGCCTGGCTGAGCCCGAGGTGGACCATGAAGGTCAGCGCCGAAAGCTCCAGCGCGATGCCGTGGGCGGCAAGCTCGACGGTGCCGATCCAGCCCATCATCAGCGCCGAGGCGTTGAAAAGGCCGCCCTCGGCCAGCCCGGTCAGCCCGATCGGCCAGCCAAGCTGAAACACGCGGCCAAGGGCGGGCCAGTCCGGGCGCCAGAACCGCACGAACAGATGATAGCGGCGCAACATCGGGTTCAGTGCCGAATAAAGGCCGATGACGACCAGCGTCAGCACCTGGGTCGAGGTGGTGGCGATGGCGGTCCCGCGCACCCCAAGCTCGGGCGCGCCCCAGTTGCCGAAGATCAGCAGCCAGTCGAGGCCGAGGTTGAGGAAAACCGCCGTCACCGTGGCCCAGAGCACCACATGCGTGCGTTCCAGCGCCGAGACGAAACTTTTCAGCACCATCACCAGCAAGGCGGGCGCCATGCCGAAGCCCGCGATGCGCATGAAGGATTGCGCATTTGCCGCGACATCGGGTTGCTGGCCGAGGGCGACGAAGATCGGACCCGAAAACCAGAACACCGGCAGCACCACGACCGAGAACAAGAGCGACAGCCACATGCCCATCCGGGTCACCCGGCGCACCTCGGTCTCGTCTCCATCGGCGGCGGCCGAGGCGACCATCGGCATCACGCCGATGGCAAAGCCCGAGCCGAAGATGAAGATGATGAAGAAACTCGACGCGCCGATCACCACGGCGGCGAGGCCGGGCACCGAATACCAGCCCATCATCACGGTATCGGTGACGTGCAGCGCCATCTGCGCCAGGTTTGAGCCGATCAGCGGCAGGCCCAGCACCAGCAGCGCACGGGCATGGCCGCGATATGTCAAAGCTGAGGTCATGCCCGACCCATATCCGCGCCCTGCAACGGCGGCAAGCGGGCGAAGGGGGCCTTTCCCCCGCGCCCGCGCCGCTCTAGGCTCGGCGCGCTGCGAACAGGGAGGTTTTCGCGATGGTCACCCTTTATGGCGTCGCGCGCTCGCGCGCCTCGCGCCCGCTCTGGCTGCTGGCCGAGATCGGGATGGAGTATCGGCACGAGCCGGTGATCCAGGCTAACCGGCTGCCCGACGCCAGGGCCGAGGGTGCGCCGCTCAACACGGCGTCGCCCGCCTATCTGGCGGTCAATCCGCAGGGGCAGATTCCCTGCCTGACCGATGGCGATCTGGTGTTGACCGAGTCGCTGGGCATCACGCTTTACCTCGCCAAGCGCTACGGTGGCGATCTTGGGCCGCGGGATCTGGCCGAGGATGCGCTGATGGAACAATGGGCGCTGCATGCCGCCACCGGCATCGAAGGCCCGGCGATCGAGATCCTGTATATTCAGGGTGACGGCGGTGCCGACACGCCGGAGGGGCAGGCGACCATTGCCATCGCGGCCGAGAAGCTGCGCCGCCCGTTGCGCAGGCTGGACGCCTGTCTGACGGGGCGCGACTGGCTGATGGGGGATCGTTTCACCGTGGCCGACATCAACAGCGCCGAGTGCATCCGCTATGCCGCCGGGCATCCGACGCTGCTGGGGGAGTTCCCGCGGCTGAAGGACTGGCTGGCCCGGTGCCAGGCCCGCCCGGCGTTCAAGGCGATGTGGGCGATGCGGATGGCCGAGCCCGCCTGACCGGGTGCGCGCCGGTTGCCGTCAAACGAAAAACGCCCGGACCATTCCCCGGGCGTTCCGCGTCTAGAGAAAGCGCGGGAAATCCGCCATCGCGGCAAACGCAGTCAGAGCAGGCGCAGGTCGCTGGCCGAGGCGCGGCCATCGCGGCCGGATTGCAGCTCGTAGCCGATCTTCTGATTGTCGTTCAGCCCCTTCAGGCCGGCACGTTCGACGGCCGAGATGTGAACGAATACGTCCTTGCCGCCGTCATCCGGCGCGACGAACCCGAAGCCCTTGGTGCTGTTGAACCACTTCACGGTGCCGGTTGGCATTCCGTTTCTCCTCTGTCATCCCTCCCGCAGCGGGACTGCTGCGGGCCGTGCAGCCAGGTCTTCCAAGTCTGTCCGGCTGCCTGAATCAGGAGGCGGGTCGTTGAGAAGTCTGTTGTCACCCTGAAAGAATGCCAAATTCGTGCAAAAAATCAAGTTGGATCGCGGCGCGACCCGAGGCTGCGCGCGCCCGGTTGCCGATCCGGGCCTTTCGCCCGGACGCGCTGCCCGCTATATCGGCAAAAGCGGAAGACGGAGCGGAACCATGCGCAATTCGGCCCTGATCCTGGGCATCATCGGCGGCATCTGGGGCATGGTGGTGGGCTTCTTCGGCTATGGCTACACGGTGGTGATGCAGTCCTATGGCACCCAGCTTTCGGGCGTGGCTGAACAGGTGCACAACGTCGGGCTGGTGCAGGGCGCCAGCCTGATCGCGCCGATCCTTGCCATTGCGGGCGGCGCGATGGCACGATCGCGCAACATCATCGCCGGCGTGCTGCTGCTGGCCTCGGCGGCGGGGATGCAGATCGCCTTCGGGTTTGGCGTCTTCACCATGTTCCCGATCGCAATGTGCGGGCTGGGGGGCATCCTCGCGCTGGCCGCGCGTCAGCCCGACGCCCACTGACGCAAGGCCCGATCCAGCGACAGCGGCCCTGCGCCGAGCGCGGCGAGGGTCAGCAGCGTCAGCACCCAGAACGCCCGCTGATCCAGGATCAGCGCGCCCGATGCCGCGTCGAACCAGCGGCCGATATCCTCGTGCGAGACGCCGTGGCCGGTGATGTCGACAAAGCTCTGCACCGCGATGAAACCGGTCATTCCCAGCGCCGCCAACCGGGTGGCAAGGCCGAGCGTGATCAACAGCGGCAGCGTGAACTCGGCCCACATGCCCAACGTCGCGACGACATGGTAGGGCAGCGGCAGCATGTCGGCATCGTAGCCCACCGCGTCGATCGCCCTCGGGAAGATCTGCACATAGGCGCCGACGCTTGGGTGCAGAAATCCGAACAGGCCCGCGCCGAGCTTGGTCCAAGCCGATGTCCAGTAATAGACCAGCAGCACCCCCGCGAAGACCAGCCGCGCGGCGGTCGGAACCAGAACTGGCGCAAGCGCCACGGTGACCCAGGCGAAGAGCCGGTTGTGAAGCCTCAGCAGGGCGGTCATGGCGGGTTCCCCAGGGTGAGTGCGGTGATGGCCCCGCCCGCGAGCAGCAGCGAGAGCGTGGCGGCAAGCTCGAAGCTGTCGCCTGCCGCCCCCAGCGCCGCGGCGAGCGGACGGCCTGCGGCGATGGCGCCAAGGAAGGCCGCGCCGCCGGGGGGCAGCACTTCGGCCACGGGGTCGTAACGCGGGCGGGTGATCAGGACGTCCTGCGGCTCGGTCCCCGGTTCGGTGCCGGGCGTGGTGGCCGCGCGCCACAGATCGTGCAACGGCCAGCCGGATTTCACCACCCGTAGCGCAGGGGCCAGGGTCAGGCGCAAAGCACCAAGCTGATCCGGCGGGATCGCCGCGAAGGCTTCGGGCGCGACCGGCAGGCTGTCGGCGGCGTGGTAGGACTGGCGGATCGCCAGTTCCAGACGGGCCACATCGGCCAGGTAGGGGTAGCCTGCGAGCGGCGCGAAGGTCTGAAGGAAGCCGGGCATCGCCTCGCCCCAATCGGCCAGAACCGGCGTTTGAGGCGGGTGGCGGCGCAGGAAGATGCCCGCCATCGCGCGGAAGAACGCCTCGCCCACCAGCGCCTGAAGCGCCGGGAACGAGGCTGCAAGCGCATCCGTCAGCGCAACCGCCACGGTGTTGCGGTAAACGGCGAAGCGGCGGCCCGCGGGGCGGCCCTGCGGGTCTTGCAGGCCCGGTGGCTCGGGGTGCGCGGGGTCGAGCAGCGCGGTGCGGAATACGGTCTGGCTCATGCCGGAACCGGGGTGAGGATCAGCGCCGCGCGGCCCGCCTCGGCGGCGAGAACCGGCCAGTCGGGCACCTCATTGTCCCATTCGATCAGCGTCGGTTTCGCCCCGCCCCGCGCGATGGTGCGGGCGTAAAGCTGCCAGACCGGGTCGGTGACCGGGGTGCCGTGGCTGTCGATCAGCAGCGGCGCGCCGCTGTCGTCGGCCTGCGCATCATGGCCGCCAAGGTGAATCTCGCCCACCAGACCCAGCGGGAAGGCGTCGATACAGGCGGTGGCGTCGGTCTGCCGGTTGGTGGCCGAGATGAAGACGTTGTTCACGTCCAGCAGCAGGCCGCAGCCGGTGCGGCGCGCGATCTCGGTCAGGAAGGTGATCTCGTCCATCTCGGCCTCGGCAAAGTCGAGGTAGGCGGAGGGGTTTTCCAGCAGCATCCGGCGGCCGAGCGTGTGCTGCACCTGATCGACATGATCAACCACGCGGGCCAGCGTTGCGGCGGTGTAGGGCAGCGGCAACAGGTCGTTCAGATAGGCGCCGTCATGGGTGGACCAGGCGAGGTGTTCGGAAAAGCTCGCGGGCGCCAGCCAGCCGACAAGCGCCTTCACCCGCGCGAGGTGATCGGCGTCCAGCGGGGCGTCGCCGCCGATCGACAGGCCGACGCCGTGGCAGGAGATCGGGAACCGTTCGGCCAGCGCGCGCAGTTGCGCAATCGGGCGCCCCCCGGCCCCCATGTAGTTTTCTGCATGGATTTCGAGCCATTCGACCGGTCCGGACTGCTCAAGAATGTTGGAAAAGTGCTGGGGCTTGTAGCCCACGCCGGGGCGATCCGGCAGTGTCGGGGGGCAGGTGTCGCGCATCCGAGCCTCCTTGGGGGTGCCCCCGGCGTTTCCGCCAGAGGCGGCGGCGTCACATCTGGGGCATGTCGCGGGTCAGCGCGGTCAGCGCGCCCATGCGGTCACCCGGCAGCTTCATCGTGGTGCAGGTGCCCGCGGGGACCAGCTTGAACTCGTTGCCCTGGTAGTCGACCTTCGAGGTGCCCGCGCAGGTCGTGCCCGCCCCGGCGGCGCAGTCGTTCGCCCCTTTCAGGGCCACGCCGAAGCACTTTTCCTGTGCCGCGGCGTTGGCGGGAGTGGCGATCTGGGTGGCAAGTGCGGCGGCAATTGCGCCGGCGATGGCAAGGCCGTTGAAATTCCTGGTCATGGTCTGATCCCTTCAATCCGGTGACAAAGCCGCGGCGTCCGCGACTGGGGAAGGCATAAACGAAGGCGCGGCCCGCCCGCCACTCACGTGGCCGTGCATGCCGTGCCCGTTATGGAATGTAACAGATTGTCGCGGCGCCGAATATTGCCGACGAATGCGAACGGGCGTCCAAAAGGGGGCGCCCGCTGTCGTGCCGGATCAAGAGGTTAGCGCAGGTCCGGCGGCGTCGCCTCGGCCAGCGCCGCGCCAAGAAAGGCGTCGAGCGTCTGCGTTTCGGTCTGCGTGTCGCCCAGGCGGCGAACCGAAACACTGCGCTCTTCGACCTCTTTCAGGCCGATGGCCAGCAGAACCGGAACCTTGCCGACCGAATGCTCGCGCACCTTGTAGTTGATCTTTTCGTTGCGCGTATCGGCCTCGGCCCGGATGCCTCTGGCCAGCAGCGCCGCCGTGATCTCGTCCACAAAGGCGTCGGCGCCCGACACGATGGAGGCAACGACGACCTGACGCGGCGCCAGCCAGAACGGCATCCGCCCGGCGTAGTTCTCGATCAGGATGCCGATGAAACGCTCGAAACTGCCAAGGATGGCGCGGTGCAGCATGTAGGGCATGTGTTTCGCCCCGTCCTCGCCGACGTATTCCGCGCCCAGACGCTGCGGCAATTGCGCGTCAACTTGGAAAGTGCCGCATTGCCATTCGCGCCCGATCGCGTCGGTCAGCTTGAAGTCGAGCTTCGGCCCGTAGAACGCGCCGTCGCCGGGATTGATCTCATAGGGCAGGCCCAGATGCTTGATGGCGCCGGTCAGCGCACCTTCCACCTTGTCCCATTGTTCGTCGGTGCCGATGCGCACGTCGGGACGGGTCGACAGCTTGATGTCGAACCTGGCGAAACCGAGGTCCTTGTAGACGCTGGACAGCAGCGCGATGAAGCCTGCGCACTCGCTCCCGATCTGGTCCTCGGTGCAGAAGATATGCGCGTCATCTTGCGTGAAGCCGCGCACCCGCATCAGCCCGTGCATCGAGCCCGAGGACTCGTAGCGGTGGCACGAGCCGAACTCGGCCAGCCGCAAGGGCAGGTCGCGATAGGATTTCAGCCCTTGATTATAGACCTGCACATGGCAGGGGCAGTTCATCGGCTTCAGCGCGTTGATGCGCTTTTCGCTGGCGCCCTCTTCGTCGACCTCGACGATGAACATGTTCTCGCGGTAGGCCTCCCAATGGCCGGAGCGCTCCCAGAGCACGCGGTCCACCACCTGCGGCGTGCGAATCTCCTTGTAGCCCGCGCTGCGCAGACGGCGGCGCATGTAATCCTCCAGCGCGCGCCAGATCGTCCAGCCGTTCGGATGCCAGAACACCATGCCCGGCGCTTCTTCCTGCAGGTGGAACAGCTCCATCTCCTTGCCAAGCTTGCGGTGGTCGCGCTTGGCGGCCTCTTCGATCATGGTCAGGTAGGCCTTCAGGTCGTCGCGGGTCTTGAACGCGACGCCATAGATGCGCTGCAACTGCTTGTTGTTGCTGTCGCCGCGCCAATAGGCGCCCGCCACCGACATCAGTTTGAAGGCGTCGGCGGGCACCTGCCCGGTGTTCTGGAAATGCGGGCCCCGGCACAGATCCTGCCAGTGGCCGTGCCAGTACATCCGTAGGGGCTCGTCGCCGGGAATGGCGTCGATCAGTTCCACCTTGAACGGCTCGTTCTTGGCGATGTAGTGGGCGATGGCGCGCGAGCGGTCCCAGACCTCGGTCTTGACCGGGTCGCGGGCGTTGATGATCGCCTTCATCTCTTTCTCGATCGCACCAAGGTCTTCGGGCGTGAACGGCTCGGCGCGGTCGAAGTCGTAGTACCAGCCGTTCTGGATCACCGGGCCGATGGTCACTTTGACGTCGGGCCAAAGCTTCTGCACCGCGCGCGCCATGATATGCGCGAGGTCGTGGCGGATCAGCTCCAGCGCCGCCGCATCGTCCTGCATGGTGTTGATCTTGATCGCCGCATCGGCCATCAGCGGCCATTGCAGGTCGAAATGCGCGCCGTTGACGGTGGCCGAGATCGCCTTCTTGCCAAGGCTGGTGGCGATCGAATTCGCCACCTCGGCGGGCGTGCTGCCACGGGCGAACGTCCGCACGGAACCATCGGGGAAGGTCAGCGAAATGTCGTGTGAGTCCAGGGCCATCATGGCTCTCCTCGTCGGTTTGGCGCCAACGGATGCGCCCGGTTGCGGGTATGGTCGGGCAGGTTGTGCCGCGCCACTTGGGCATTGTCAACGGCGGGCCGGGTGCCCGTGACGTGGGGTCGGTGGTGTCGCGACGGTTTGCCTGTGGCACGCCGCCGCGTATACCGAGGGAAAACGGGGGGAACATGGACGGGTCGGCATTTCTGGAAACGCCGCAGCGGCGGCGCATCGCCTATCGGCGGCGGACGGGGCACGGGCCGGGGATCGTGTTCCTCGGCGGCTTCAAGTCCGACATGGAGGGGACCAAGGCGCAGGCGCTGGACGCCTGGGCGGCGGCAACCGGCCGTGCCTTCCTGCGGTTCGACTATTCGGGGCACGGATCATCGTCCGGTGCGTTCGAGGAGGGCGCGATCGGGGACTGGGCCGAGGATGCGATGGCCGCGATCGGCGCGCTGACCGAGGGACCGCAGGTTCTGGTGGGCTCGTCGATGGGCGGGTGGATTGCCCTGCTGGTGGCGAAGGCAATGCCCGCGCGGGTCGCCGGGCTGGTCGGTATCGCCGCCGCGCCGGATTTCACCGAGGACAGCCTGTGGGACCGGATGACCGCTGCCGACCGCACTGCCCTGTTGCGCGACGGGCGGGTGGAGCGCGCCTCGGCCTATTCCGAAGCGCCTTATGTCTACACCCGTCGGCTGATCGAGGACGGCCGCCGCCATCTGGTGCTGCGGGCGCCGCTGCGGCTGGCCTGCCCGGTGCGACTGTTGCAGGGCACCGCGGATGAGGATGTGCCGGTCGCGGTGGCCGAACGGTTCTTCGCCCACATCGAGGGGCCGGACGTCCGGCTGACGCTGGTGAAGGCGGCCGATCACCGCTTTTCAACGCCGGGATGCCTGCGGCTGATCACGGCGATGGTGGCGGATATTGTGGAGGAGGCGTGAATGCGGCGTGTCGGGCGGTGGCTGGTGCGGGTTACAATTGCACTTATCGTACTTCTTGGCGGGGTATGGCTCGTCATGCCAAGACCCGGAGTCGATGCGGCAATTCATTTTCAGAAAGCGATGTTGGGAGACGATCTTGAGGCATATCTTGCCAACGAAGAGCATCATTTTTCAGATATAACGCCGGGTGCAGAGAAGCGGATCATCTGGGCTGGCGCGGCCGGAGCCAGGACGCCCTTTGCCGTTGTTTACCTGCATGGCTATTCCGCCACCTCCGAGGAGATTCGCCCGGTGCCGGACGAGGTCGCCAAGGCGCTTGGCGCCAACCTGTTCTTCACCCGCTTCACCGGCCACGGCCGCGGCGGTGCCGCGATGGGGCAGGCGACGGCGGGCGACTGGATCAACGATACCGCCGAGGCGCTGGCAATCGGCAAACGGCTGGGCGACAAGGTGATCGTCATCTCCACCTCGACCGGCGGCACGCTGGCCGCCATCGCCGCCACCGACCCCCGGCTTGCCCCCGAGATCTCGGGCATCGTCTTCCTGTCGCCGAACTTCGGCATCAACGACCCGCTGGCCTTCCTGCTGACCTGGCCGCTGGTGCGGGTCTGGGCGCCCTGGGTTGCGGGGCCGGTGCATTCCTTCGTGCCGCGCAATGACCGGCAGGCGATGTTCTGGACCACATCCTATCCTACCGTCGCGGCCGTTCCGCTGGGCGCGCTGGTCGCCTATGCCGACCGGCAGGACTATGCGACGGCGAAAACCCCGGCGCTGTTTATCTACACCCGCGCCGACAAGGTGGTGCGGCCGGACCTGACCGACAGGGTGGTGGCGCGCTGGGGCGGACCGAAGCAGGTGGTGACCCCGGTGATGGGGCCGCGCGACGATCCATCCTCGCATGTCATCGCGGGCGATATTCTCAGCCCGGATCAGACGGCGCCCACGGTCGCGCGCATCCTCGACTGGGCGAAGGGCCTCTGACGGCGTCGCCTGCGCAAGGCGCCCCGAGGGCGGGGGCCGCCACCGGGAGGGCTGACCGCGCCGCTACGACTTCGCTGAGACGAGGCTGATCGGCTTCTCCCGCTTCGGCCCGCCGCCGTTCGCGTCGATGAACTGAAGGATCAGCGGGCGGATGTTCTGCCGCCACGACTTGCCCGCGAAGATGCCGTAATGGCCCGCGCCCGGCTCAAGGTGCTGCGCCTTCTTCGAGGCGGGCAATCCGGTGCAAAGGTCAAGCGCCGCAACACACTGGCCGGGGGCCGAGATGTCGTCATTGGCACCCTCGACGGTGTGCACGGCCACGTCGGTGATCTTGCCGATATCGACGTGCTTGCCCGCCACCACGAATTCGTTCTTCGCGATCTCGCGGTTCTTGAAGATCCGCTCGACCGTCGAGAGATAGAACTCGGCCGGCATGTCCATCACGGCGAGGTATTCGTCGTAGAAGCGGTTGTGCGCATCACGCTCGCCCGCCTCGCCTTTGGCGGCGCGGATGATCTCGTCATAGAACGCCTGCGCGTGGCGGTCGGAGTTCATCGAGATGAACGAGGCAAGCTGAAGGAGGCCGGGATAGACCAGCCGCCCGGTGCCCGCGAACTTGAAGCCCACGCGCTGGATCGCCAGGTGTTCGAGCTGGCCCATCGTGATCCGACGACCGAAGTCGGTCACGTCGGTTGCGGCGGCATCGGGGTCGATCGGGCCACCGATCAGGGTCAGGGTGCGCGGTTGTGCCGCGGGGTCTTCTTCGGCCAGATAAGCGGTCGCGGCCAGCGTCAGCGGCGCGGGCTGGCAGACCGCGATCACGTTGATCTCCGGCCCCAGCGCGCGCATGAACTCCACCAGGTAAAGCGTGTAATCCTCGATATCGAACTTGCCGGAGGACACCGGAATGTCACGCGCATTGTGCCAGTCGGTCACGTAGACTTCGCAATCAGGGATCAGACTGATGACGGTGGAGCGCAGGAGCGTGGCATAGTGGCCAGACATCGGCGCGACCAGCAGAACCCGGCGCGGGCGCGGCGCGCGGCCCTGCACCTTGAAGTGGATCAGGTCGCCAAAGGCTTTCTTTACAGTGCTTTCGACCGTGACAACCGCATCGCGGCCGTCGTCGCCGGGAACCGAGATGATGCCCCAGTCGGGCTTGATCACCATGCGGGCAAAGCTGCGTTCGGTGATGCGGCCCCAGGCCGAGAGCACCTTGAAGAACGGATGCGGCACCATGCCGAAAATGGGGTAAGAGGCGAAGGCGCGGGCCGAGGCGCCCAGCCATTCGTTGGTGTTCCGCGTCGCCTCCATCAGGTCGTAGGTGGCCATATTCTTCATGTCGTCTCCTTGTCGGGCGATGCCCGCGGAAAAATCGTCGCTTTTCCCCCCAGAAGGGCGACAGTATGCTGCTTAGCGGCAAGATAGGGGGGAAACATTAGCATGACAACAGAGCAAGAGGCCGCAGAGGCCGACAAGCTCGACCGCCTCAACGCCAACCTCGCCAAGGTCGAGGGGTTGACGCAGCGACTTGTGGCCGCGATGGCACAGAAGCGAACCATCGACGCCAGCCTTCAGCGGCCGAGTGACGAGTTGTTCATGAAGGCGGCGGCGGCCTACATGGCCGAGATGATGAACAACCCGGCCAAGATCATCGAGAACCAGGTGTCCTACTGGGGCAAGTCGCTGAAGCACTATGTCGAGGCGCAGCAACTGCTGGCCAAGGGCAAGCTGGAAGCACCGCCCGACCCGACGCCGAAGGATCGCCGCTTTGCCAACCCGCTGTGGGAAACCCATCCCTACTTCAACTTCATCAAGCAGCAGTATCTGTTCGGCGCCGAGGCGATGGACAAGGCGATCGAGGGTCTTGACGGGCTCGATCCGCGCGAGAAGAAGCGGGTCGAGTATTTCGCCCAGCAGATCGTCGATCTGATGTCGCCCACCAACTTTCTGGCCACCAACCCGGATGCGCTGGAACGGGCGGTGCAGACCGAGGGGCAGTCGCTGGTGCAGGGGCTGGAAAACCTGGTGCGCGATCTGGAGGCGAACAAGGGCGATCTGATGGTCACCCTAGCCGACAAGGACGCCTTCAAAGTGGGCGTGGACCTTGCCACCACACCGGGCTCGGTGGTGTTCCGCAACCGCATGATGGAGGTGATCCAGTACGCGCCATCCACCGAGACGGTGCACAAGACCCCGCTGATCATCTTTCCGCCGTGGATCAACAAGTTCTACATCCTTGACCTGAAGCCGCAGAACAGCCTGATCAAATGGATCGTCGATCAGGGCTTCACGCTCTTCGTCGTCAGTTGGGTCAACCCGGACGCCAGCTACCGCGACGTCGGCCTTGGTGACTATGTGCGCGAGGGTTATCTGACCGCGATCGAGGTGGTGAAGACGATCTGCGACGTGCCGAAGGTGAACGCCGTCGGCTACTGCATCGCGGGCACCACGCTGAGCCTGACCCTGGCCTACATGAAGAAAACCGGCGACAGGTCGGTCAATTCGGCGACCTTCTTCACCACGCTCACCGATTTCTCGGATCAGGGCGAGGTCGGCGTGTTCCTCGACAACGATTTCGTCGACGGCATCGAGCGCGAGGTGAACGAAACCGGGATGCTCAGTTCGTTCTTCATGTCGCGGACCTTCTCGTTCCTGCGCTCGAACGACCTGATCTACCAGCCCGCGATCAAAAGCTACATGATGGGCGAGGCGCCGCCCGCCTTTGATCTGTTGTTCTGGAACGGCGACAGCACCAACCTGCCGGCGAAGATGAGCGTGGAATACCTGCGCGGCCTGTGTCAGGAGGACAAGCTGGCCAAGGGGGAATTCACCATTCTGGGCGAAACCGTGTCGCTGAAGGACATCACGCTGCCGGTCTGCGCCGTGGCCTGCGAGACCGACCACATCGCCGCCTGGCGGTCGAGCTTCAACGGCATCCGGCAGTTCGGCGCCAAGGACAAGACCTTCATCCTGTCGGAGTCCGGGCATATCGCGGGCATCGTCAATCCGCCCTCCAAGCAGAAGTACGGTCACTACCTCAGCGAGGGGCCGCTCGACGATCCCGATGCCTGGAAGGCGCGGTCCGCCGAATATCGCGGCTCCTGGTGGCCCCATTGGGGCGAGTGGCTGGCGAAGCGGTCGGGGGCCAGGGTTCCGGCCCGTGTTGCGGGTGATTCGACCCATCCCGTGCTGGCTGGGGCGCCCGGAACCTATGTGACGGCGACACCAAGTCCCTGATCTTGCAAGGCTCTCGGGTGGCCTTCCGTCATAATGCCGCAGTGCAGCATTTTTCTTGAATTGCTGCGCTGCGGCGTGTATACAGTGTCCAGAAGCGGGACCGGGTGGCCCTGCACCAGTTGGAGATCAAGATCATGGCGAAGACCCAAGATTTCACCAAAACCATGCAGGACATGATGGCGTCGTTCCCGATGGACACCACCGCGTTCCAAGGCGCGTTCAAGACCCAGGCCGCGCTGGGCGAGAAGATGGCGAAGGTTGCGCTGGAGGCTGCCGAGAAATCGACCGAGATTTCCAGCAAGTGGGCCAAGGACACCATCGCGAAGTTCGGCGACATGGCGAAAGCCAAGGACGAGCCGACCGACTACACCAAGTCGATCTCGGATTTCGCCTCGTCGGCCGCTGAGATGGCCGCCGAGAATCTGGCCGCCTTCGCCGAAGTCGCGAAGAAGGTCCAGATGGAAACCGTCGAGTTGATGCTGGCCGCTGGCAAGGACATCTCGGAAGACGCGACCTCCGCCGTGAAGAAGGCGACCGACGACGTTACCTCCGCGACGAAGAAAGCCGCTGCGGCTGTGAAGTAATCGACGCAGAACCGACGTCCTCCCCGTCGGTGATGCAGAGGGCGGGCCTTGTGCCCGCCCTTTCTTTTTCTGCGGAAGCGTCCTAGAGTTCTCTGCACCGCGACATGGGGAGAGACCGATGGCCGAGACCGACAAGCCGCTTTTGATCAAGCGCTACGCCAGCCGTCGACTCTACAATACCGAAACCAGCGATTACGTCACGCTCGACGACATCGCCAGGTTCATCCGCGCGGGCCGCGAAGTGCAGATCATCGACCTGAAAAGCGGCGACGATCTGACCCGGCAATACCTGCTTCAGATCATCGCCGAGCATGAGAGCAAGGGCGAAAGCGTGCTGCCGATCAATGTGCTGACCGACCTCGTGCGCAGCTACACGACGCAGGCGCAAAGCGTGGTGCCGCAGTTCCTCGCGATGTCGTTCGAGATGCTGCGCGATGGCCAGTCGAAGATCATGGAAAACCTGACGCATCTCCCCAACCCGATGGCCAGCCTGCCGGGCTTCGAGGCGATGCAGCATCAGCAGCAGGCCTTCATGCGCACGATGATGGCGGGCTGGCCCGCGGCCTCGACCGGGGCCGAGTCGGAAGCGACGCCCGCCGCCGACAATTCCAGGGAACTCCAGCAGATCCGCAAGCAACTGGCCGATCTTCAGGCCAAGCTCGCGAAGCTGTAGCGCCGGCCCGGGAGGCTGGCCCTATGGCCGACACGCAGGGTCGCATCACGCTGTGGGGGGTCGAGGTTTTCCTCGCCGCCGCCGAGGAACGCTCGATCTCGGCCGCCGCGCGGCGGCTCGGGGCGAGCATTTCGGGGGTCAGCCAGCAGATCTCGGCGCTGGAACTGGCGCTGGGGGTGGAACTGCTCGACCGCTCGGCCCGGCCGATGACGCTGACCCCGGCCGGCGAGATGTTTCGCCGCCGGGCGCAGGTGATCGTGAACGAGGCCGAACAGGCGCGGGCGGAACTCGCCTCGGGCGATCTGGCGGGGTTGACGCTGTTCCGGCTGGGCATGGTCGAGGATTTCGACAGCGACGTGACACCCCGCCTGCTGAGCGCGATGGCGGAGGAACTGAAAAGCTGCCAGTTCCTGCTGGAAACCGGCGCCAGCCACCGGCTGTTCGACCAGCTTGACGGGCGCGCGCTGGACATGGTGGTGGCGGCCGACATGGGCGCCGCGGCCGAGTGGATGGAGGTGCATCCGCTGCTGACCGAGCCCTTCGTGGTGGCGGCCCCCAAGGGGGCGGTCGATCCCGGCGGCGACGTGCTGGCGCAACTGAGGGCGCTGCCGCTGATCCTTTACTCGCAACGTCACCACATGGGGCGCCAGATCGCCGGACACCTGGCGCGGCAGGATCTACGGCTGGCGCACCGGTTCGAACTGGACAGCTATCACGCGATCATGGCGATGGTCGTGCAGGGCGCGGGCTGGACGATCCTGACGCCGCTGGGGCTGCAGCACGCGCAGCGGTTCCGCGACAAGGCCGACGCGCTGCCCTTGCCCTTCGCGCCGCTCAGCCGCACGATTTCGCTGAACGCCCGGCGCGGGGTGCTGCGGGGGATGCCGGAACAGGTCGCGGGGCGGCTCCGGCCGCTGTTGCAGGAGCTGATCGTGGCGCCTGCGGAGGCGCGGATGCCCTGGATCGCGGGCGACCTGCGGGTGCTGTAACGGGCGCGGCGACGGGAGATCCCCGCTTGCGCGGGGATGACGGGACGGTGTTGACAGGCCACGGCGCCGATGCTGAGGTGAGGGAGAACAGGACGCACGAGGCCCCATGGCGGATTTCACAGCGTTGCCCCCTTCGGCGCAGGCGCAGCAACTCGGACAGCCGGAGGGCGAGGTCGGCATCGACATCGGCCTTCGGATGAACCGGACCAATCGCGCCGGGAACGCCGCCGCGCTGGACCGGCTGGGGCTGGCCCCCGGCCAGTCGGTGCTGGAGATCGGGCCGGGCAACGGCCGCCTTCTGCCCGATTTGCTCGCGCGGGCCGAGGGGCTGCGTTACCTCGGGATCGACGTCTCGCCCACGATGGTGGCCGAGGCCCGGGCGTTCAACGCCGACCGCATCGCCGCGGGGGTGGCCGCCTTCGAACTGGCCGAGGCCGCCGCGATCCCTGTGGCGGACAGCAGCTTCGACCGGGCGCTGGCGGTGAACGTCATCTACTTCTGGCCCGACCCCGTCCGGCAACTTCGCGAGATTCGCCGGGTTCTTGCCCCGGGCGGGCGGCTGGTGACGGCCTCGACCACGCCCGAGACGGCCGCCGACATGCCCGCGATGCGGGCCGAATTCGGGATCGTGACCCGCACGGCCGAAGACCTGTCTGCGTTGCACCGCGCGGCGGGGTTCAGGCAGGTCGCGGTGGAGGTGCTGCGTGCCTTGGTGCCCCGCCCGGATGGCACGCCGTGGGAGGTGGCCGCCTACCTCGTCCTTGCCGATGTCTGAGCGGATGCGCGAACGGGGAGATCCCCGCTGGCGCGGGGATGACGGGCGGGCTCAGGTGCCGTAGGCGCGCGCCTCGCCCTTGACGTCTTCGGCAGCGGCCAGCAGCGCCCCGGCGATGACGTCGAGGTCTTCCCGGCTCAGGCGCACCGGCAAGCGCACGTCGCAGGCGCGCATCAGCATGGCGCGGGTCTGCGGCAGGTCGGGCGCCTCGCCCAGGAACTGCCAGTTCCAGAATGCCCGCGCGTTATCGGCGCTGAGGCCGAACACCTGCACCACCACGCCGCGCGCCTTGGCCGCATCCTGAAACGCCCGCGCCTCGGCGTCGGTCGCAAAGCCGACGAGGTTGAACTGGATCGAGTCGGGCGCGCGTTCCTCGGGCCCCAGCGGCGGCGGGACGTCGAGCCAGGCCGAGGTGTTCAGCCGGTCGGCGACGTAATCGTGGTTGGCGCGGCCCTTGGCGACCCGTTCGGCCACCAGCGGCAGTTGCGGCCGGATGATCGCGGCCGAGAGGTTCTGCAGGCGCATGTTGTAGAGCGGCAGCTTGTTCTGCCAGTGGTGAAAGCTGTTCTGCAGCCCCGCGTGCTTTTTCCAGTTATGCTCGTAGGCCCCCGACATGATGGTGGCACGGGCCGCAAGCTCGGGGTCGTCGGTGATCAGGATGCCGCCTTCGCCTGCGTTCACCAGCTTGTAGGACTGAAAGCTGAAGCAGCCGATCTTGCCGATCGTTCCGATCTTGCGCCCGTTCCACTCGGTGCCGAGCGAATGCGCCGCATCCTCGACCACCGGAATGCCGCGGGCGTCACAGGCCGCCATGATCGCGTCCATGTCGGAGGTGTGGCCGCGCATGTGGCTGATCAGGACGCAGGCGATGTTGTCGTCGATTCTGCGCGCAAAATCAGCCATGTCGATGCGGTAGTTCGCACCGACCTCGCACAGCACCGGCACGCAGTCTGCGTGGACGACGGCCGAGGGGACGGCGGCGAAGGTGAAGGCGGGGATCAGCACGCGGGCGTCACGCGGCAGGCCCAGCGCCTTCAGCGACAGAAACAGCGCGGCCGAGCAGGACGAGACGGCGAGGGCGTAGCGGCTGCCCATCAGGGCGACGAATTCCTGCTCCAGCAGGTAGACGGGCGAGCCTTCGGAGGTGTAGCGGAAGAGGTCGCCCGAGGTCAGCAGCCGCTCGATCTCGGCGCGGGCGGCATCGGGGATCGGCTCGGCGTCATAGACGTTGGGAGCAAGGGCCATGCTTCACCTTTCCTGAAGGTCTGTTTCAGGATTTGTGTAAATGCTGACGGGCGATTTGGCTATGGCAAAAGGGCGTGATCGGCGTTCACATGCCGATCCGGTCACGCAGGGCGTACCACGTCATCGCAAGGATCAGCAGCGGCGTGCGCAGGCCCGGCCCGCCGGGGAAGCGTCGCATCGGAAGCTTCGCCACAAGGTCGAAGGCGCCAGCCTGACCCGCCACGGCCTCGGCCAGGATGCGGCCCGCGAGGGTGGCGAGGGCGACGCCATGGCCGGAATAGCCGGAGGCCGAGAGGATGGTGGGGGCGATGCGCAGGAAGCAGGGCAGGCGGCTCATGGTGATGGCCAGCGTGCCGCCCCAGGCGTAGTCGATGCGGGCATCGGCGAGTTGGGGGTAGACCTGAAGCATCGGCTTGCGCACCACCGCCGCGATGTCGCGCGGGAAGCGGTAGCCATAGCTTTCGCCGCCGCCGAACAGCAGGCGGCCATCGTCGGAGCGGCGCCAGTAGTTCACGACAAACTTGGAGTCGGCGACCGCCTGATTGCCCGGCAGGATGGATTTCCACCGCTCGCCAAGGGGTTCCGTGGCGACGATGAAGTTGTTGATCGGCATCACCCGGGCCGCGACCTGCGGTTCCAGCCCGCCAAGATAGCCGTTGCAGGCCAGGATCACATGATCCGCCGTAACCTCGCCCTGCGCGGTGCGGATGCGGTGCGGCGGGCCTTGGGTGATCGCCGTGACCTCGCTGGTCTCGCAAATTCGCACGCCCGCCGCGGCGGCTGCCTTCGCCAACCCGATCGCGAAGTTCAGCGGGTGAACGTGCCCGGCGCCGTGGTCGAGGGCCCCGCCCGCATAGGCCGCCGATCCGGTAAGGGCGGCCATTTCGGCGTGGTCGAGCGGCTGGACCTTGTCGTAGCCGTAATCGCGGGCAAGCTTTTCGGCATAGGCGTGCGATTGCGCCACCTCGCCGGGGCGGGAACAGGCATGGGCGACGCCGGGGTGGAAGGTTACCGGCATCGCATGGTCGATGATGAGCGCGCGCAACAGCGCCTTGGCATCCTCGCCCATGTCCCACAGGCGGCGGGCGTCGGCCTTGCCCACCATCCGCTCCAGCGCGTCCTGTTCAAGTCGCTGGCCCGAACCGACCTGTCCGCCGTTGCGCCCCGAGGCGCCGAAGCCAACCCGGTGCGCCTCCAGCAGCACAACCGACAGCCCCTGTTGCGCCAGATGCAGCGCCGCCGACAGGCCGGTGTAGCCGCCGCCGACGATGCAGACATCCGCGCGCACGGCACCCGCCAGCGCCGGGAAGGGCGCCAGCGGGGTGGCGGTGGCGGCATACAAGCTGGCGGGATAGGCGCCGGGCCGGTCGTTGGCGTGCAGCAGGTTCATACGTTCAACAGCAGGTGTTCACGCTCCCACGGGCTGATGACCTGCAGGAACTCCTTGTATTCGTTGCGCTTCACCGACTCGTAGACGTTGCAGAAATCGGCCCCCAGCGCCTCGCGGATCGGCGTGCTTTCCGAAAAGATGTCGAGCGCATCACCGAGGTTGGTGGGCAGCTCGTCCTCCGACATATAGGCGTCGCCGGTGCATTCGGCGCGCGGCAGCTTGCCCTCTTTCAGCCCAAGGTAGCCGCAGACGAGCGACGCCGCGAAACCGAGGTAGGGGTTGCAGTCCATCCCCGCCAGCCGGTTTTCCAGCCGCCGCGAGGCCGGGTCGCTGATCGGCACGCGCAGGCCGGTGGTGCGGTTGTCGCGGCCCCATTCGAGGTTGATCGGCGCCGCAAAGTCCGGAACGTAGCGGCGGTAACTGTTCACATAGGGCGCGAGCAGCGCGATCACGGCGGGCAGGTGCGTCTGCATCCCGGCGATGAAGTGCATGAAGCTTTCGGTTTCCTGCCCCTTCTTGTCCGAAAAGATGTTCTTGCCGGTCTTCACGTCCACGATCGAGTGGTGGATATGCATCGCCGATCCCGGCTCGCCCTCGATCGGCTTGGCCATGAAGGTAGCGAAACAGTCGTGGCGCAGCGCCGCCTCGCGGATCAGGCGCTTGAAGTAGAAGATCTCGTCGGCCAGCTTCACCGGGTCGCCGTGGTTCAGGTTGATCTCGACCTGACCGGCGCCGCCCTCCTGCAGGATGCCGTCGATCTCGAAGCCCTGCGCTTCGGCGAAGTCGTAGATGTCGTCGATGACCTTGCCGTATTCGTCCACCGCCGACATCGAATAAGCCTGTTTCGCGGCGGCGCGGCGGCCCGAGCGGCCCATCGGCGGGATGATCGGCTGGTTCGGGTCGGTGTTGCGGGCGACGAGGAAGAACTCCATCTCGGGCGCCACGATCGGGGTCCAGCCCTCGGCCTCGTAAAGCGAGATGATGCGGCGCAGCACGTTGCGCGGGCTGAAGGCGATCGGGTTGCCCTGCTGATCCTGCGCGTCGTGGATCACCTGCAGCGTCACGTCGGCGGTCCAGGGCGCGGCGGTGGCGGTCGAGAAATCCGGCACCAGGATCATGTCCGGCTCGGTGAAGGCGCCGACCGGGTTGTTCGCCCATTCGCCGGTGATCGTTTGCAGAAAGATCGAGTTCGGCAGGAAGAAGCTGGGCTGCTTGGCAAATTTCGACGCGGGCATGGCCTTGCCGCGCGCCACGCCGGCAATATCGCCGATGATGCATTCCACTTCGTCAAGGCGGCGCCCGGCGATGTAGTCGCGGGCGGCTTCGGGCAGTTTCTGGCTCCAGTCGGACATCGGGTGGCCTTTCGGGCTTAACCTCTGGGTTGCTTGAAAAATGCCGCCATGCGGTCGGCCAGGCTGCCGCTGTCAAGCGGGGTGCCAAGCTTCGCGGTGGCGGTCTGCATGACATGATCGGGCACCACGCCCTTGCCGCGTGTCTCGATCAGGGCGGCGACGTAGTCGTCGGTCATCTCGGGGTGGGGCTGCACCGAAAACATGCGGTCGTCATAGAGGAACGCCGCATTCTCGCAGAAATCGGACGAGGCGACGCGGGTCGCCCCCGGCGGCTTTTCCGTCACCTGATCCTGATGCCAGGCGTTGATGACCATCTTGCTGCCATCGAAATCGTATTCCTGCGGGCCGACCGACCAGCCGCCGTGGTATTTCTCGACCTTGCCGCCCATCGCCTGGGCGATGATCTGGTGGCCGAAGCAGACGCCGATCAGTGGCACATGCGCCTCGTAGGCGGCGCGGATGAAGGCTTCCAGCGGCTTGATGAACGGCAGGTCGTCATAGGCGCCGTGGCGCGAGCCGGTGATCAGCCAGCCGTCGGCGTCCTGCACCGAGGCGGGCAGTTCGTTGTCGAGCGCGCGCCAGGTGCGGAAGGTGAAGCCATAGCCCGCCAGCAGGGTTTCGAACATGTCGGGATAGTCGCCAGTGCGCCCGCGAAGCGCCTCTGGCGCTTCTCCGGTTTGCAGGATGCCAATCAGCATATGGTGCTCTTGTTGGTTGTTTCACAAAGCCTAGACCGGCCCCCGCCGCGCGGCAAGGGGGGCGTCAGACGGTATCGAGGTAGACTTCAACCTGCTCCTCGGCGCTCAGTTCGGCCATGTAGCGCTGTTCCTGCCGCTTGGTCAGCACATAGTTGCGGATCAGTTCGGCCGGGAAGATCCGGGGCATGATCTTGCTCTTGTCGAAGGCGTCGATCGCCTCGTCCCAGGCCACGGGCAGTTGCGGCAGATCAAGCGCGTAGGCGCTGCCGGTGATCGGCGGCGGCGGGATCAGCGCTTCCTCGATCCCGATCAGCGCGGCGCCAAGGATGGCGGCCAGCATCAGATAGGGGTTGATGTCGCCCCCCGACACGCGATGTTCGATCCGCCGCGCCGAGACGCTGCCCGAAGGCACACGGATCGCCGAGGTGCGGTTTTCATAGGCCCAGCAGACGTTGTTGGGCGCATGCGCCTCGGGCACCAGCCGGTCGTAGCTGTTGGCGTGCGGCGCGAAGACCAGGGTGGAGTCGTGCATCGCGGCCAGGCACCCCGCAATCGCGTGGTGCAGCGCGGCGGAGCCTTCGGGGCCGCCATTCGAGAAGATGTTGGCGCCGTCCGCATCCAGCACCGAGAAATGGGTATGCAGCCCGTTGCCGGAATAATCCGGGTAGGGTTTGGCCATGAAACTTGCGGCAAAGCCGTGGCGCCGGGCGAGGCCCTTCACCAGCATCTTGAACAGCCAGGCATCGTCGGCCGCCTTCAGCGCGTCATCGCTGTGCATCAGGTTGATCTCGAACTGGCCCAACCCGGCCTCGGAAATGGCGGTATCGGCGGGAATGTCCATCGCCTCGCACATGTCGTAAAGGTCGGTGAAGAACGTGTCGAAGGCGTCGAGCGCGCGCAGCGCCAGCGTCTCGGCGGCCTTGCGGCGACGACCCGAACGCGGGCTGGTGGGCACCTGAAGCGTCTTGCCGCTGTCGTCGATCAGAAAGAACTCCAGCTCCACTGCGACGACCGGGGTCAGCCCGCGCGCCTTATAGCGGTTCAGCACGGCGGCCAGCGCGTGGCGCGGATCGCCCTCGTAGGGCGTGCCGTTCTCGCGGAACATCCAGATCGGCAAAAGCGCGGTCGGCGCCTCCAGCCAGGGCATCGGGATGAAGCCGCGTTCGGTCGGGCGCAGCACGCCGTCGGCATCGCCCGAGTCGAAGATCAGCGGGCTGTCCTCGATATCCTCGCCCCAGATGTCGAGGTTCAGGACCGACATCGGGAAGCGGGTGCCGTCGGTCACGACCTTTTCGGCAAAGCGCGCGGGGATGCGTTTGCCACGGGCCTGACCGTTCAGGTCGGCGGCGGCCACGCGGATTGTGCGCACCTCGGGGTGTTTTCTGAGCCAGTTCTTCATCATCTCACCGGGGGTTGGGCTGCCGACCGGAATGGCGCGGCAGGGCCTCCGGCGCAGCGCGCCGAAGGGCAGTCCCCAGCGACAATGACAGAGCGCGTCCCCGTCCGGGTTGGCCCCCGATCCAGCCGGGATTGCCGGGCTGGCGGTGGGGGTCACGGGCGGGGGCGGGCGCGGTCACAATGTCACTTGGGGGTTGCTACACCCCTCAGTTGGCTGAAAGCCGGTCGGAAAGCAACGGAATTCGGCAGGTCAGGGGCCGGGCGGGGTTGGCACGGCCAGGTAATCCACCGCCGGAATGGCGACAAAGCCCCGGATCATCAGGGTGTCGCGGGTGCTTTCGTCGAGGGTTGAAAGCGCCTCGGACAGGGCCGCCAGCGTTCCCGCCGCATCGGCGCCGGGGGCGGCGATGAAGGGCAGGCCGGGGGCCGTCTGGGTGCGCCCGACGACGCGCAGCCGGGTGGTGAGAGAGGGATCATGGCGCGTCAGGAACCGCCAGGTCACGGCGTCAAGCGCGGCAATGTCGGCGCGATCCTCGGCCACGGCCAGCGCGGAAAGCCGGTGGCCGCCGGTCTCCAGCGTGGGATCGAACCGGAAACCGCGCGCGGCGGCCCAGGTCTGCGGCGCGGCCCAGCCCGAATGGCTGTCGGGCTGGTTGTAGGCGAACCGGCGGGTGGCGAAGGCTTCGGCCCCGTCGCCGGGTTCATCCGCGCGCACAACGTAGACGCTGTGGTAGTGGCCGGGCGCGGTGTCATCGAGCCCGTAATCGGCAGCGGCGATCAGCGCCACCCGGCCGTGCAGACGGGTGCGGTAGGGCATCCCGCAGGTCTGGCCCAGCACCAGATCGGGCGCCTGCCAGCCCTCCCACATGCCGATGTCACGGCTCAGCGCATCGGGCGCGGCGATCCCGCGCGCCCGCAGGGCGTCGCGCACCGCGGCCCAGAACGCATCATTGGCGCCTTGCAGCGCCGTCATGTCGTACATCGGCAGCGTGGCGATCATTTCTGCCGGGACTCAACACGTTGGCGGGCGAGGTTGCTGTCGCGGTCATTGATGCCGAGCAGGTTGGCCAGCAGCCGCAGGATCGCATCCTCGTCGCCATCGCGTGCGCCATCGGCCAGCACGACCTCCCATAGCGCCTCGATCACGCTTTCGCGGTGATCATAATCGACCGCCTCCTTGATCGCGCGGGTAAAGCGGACGGTGTCGGGGGCCTCCGCCTCCAGCGCCTCGGCCTCGTGGCGCAGCGCGATCGCGTCGAAGGGCGACAGGGCGTAGCGCGACATGAGGATGCGGTCGATCCGGCCGATCTCGGCGTCGGAATAGTCGCCATCGACGCGCGCAATGCGCACCATCAGCGCAGCCAGCGCCAGCCGCGCGTCAGGGTGGCTGAGGCGCGAGGGTTCGGGGGCCAGCAGGCCACGGAGGAGATCGGCGAACATGAAAGGGGTATAGGCAGCCGAAGGCGACGCGCCAAGAGGCAAGCGCCTGCGATGACGCGGAAATGAGCGGTGATCAGTCGGGCGCCCCCTCGATGATGATGAGGTCGGCGGTCGCCACCTTGGCGCGCAGGGCGCGGGCTTTCGCATAATCCGGGCTGTCGTAGCAGTCCCGCGCGGCTTGCAGGCTGGGGAATTCGACCACCACGCTGCGCGGGCGCGCGCTGCCCTCGCGGATCTCCTGCGCGCCGCCGCGCACGATCATCCGCCCGCCGAACCTGGCGAGCGCGGCCGGGGTCAGCGCCTGATAGGCTTTGTAGGCGGCCGCGTCATGGACGTCGACCTGAACGATCCAGTATCCCTTGGGCACGATGTGGTATCCTTCTGTGTCAATCGGTTGCGGGTGGAAGCTCAGGCATGTGGAGGAGGCCCGACGAGATCGGCACCGCCGCGCCCTTGACGCGGATCGCCGTCCGGCCGCCGACCCAGGTCGTCAGCGCCAGATCGGGCGGGCGGGCCACCTCGACGCCCTGCATCAGGGGGGAGCGGGTAATGCCGGGCGCCACAAGTCCGACCGCGTGCGGTTGCACGGCGAGGATCGCGCTCACCGACCCGGTGGCGTGGTGTTCCGGTATACCGGTGCCGGTCGAGATCATGCGGGCCTGAACGTCCGCACCGACCCCGGCGGGGGTGAGGCGGGCGCGGGCGAGGGTCGGCATCCGGCGCGGGCCGGGCGCGTCGGCCCCCACCACCACGGCCAGCCGACTGCCGACGAAAGGCCGGGGGGGGAAGACATCAAGCCTGTGGAACGTCAGCATCGCGGCCTCCGGAGCGGCATGGTAGCGGCGGCGAAGCGCGCGGTGAAGCCTTGCCCCTTGATCGACTCATCGGACAGGCGCAGGTATTCACGACAGCGCTGTTAAAGTCATTTCTGGTATGAGGTTTGCAATGCGACGCCCTGTCTTGAAGGTTCTCACCCGGCTGATCGCTGTCTTGGCGCCGATGCGTCGCCTCGCCCCGCTGGTTGTGGCTCTGGTGGCCGGTCTTGCCCTGCCGACGGTGGCGGATGAGCAACACAGCATCCCCGAGCCGATCGCCCCACCGGTGGCGGGCGCGCTTTATGATGGCTTCTCGCGGATCGTGTCCAGCGGCGCCACGATCGCCGCCTTCCATACCGACCACAAGGGCCGGTTCACCACGACGCTGAAATTGACGCCCGGCGTCTACCTGTTTTTCCCCGATTGCCGCGGGGGTGCGCCCTGCGAGAACTTGCGGTTCGCGGACATGACGGCTGCGCACCTGTCGGCAACCGGGAAGGCGGAGCCCGCACAGGCGCTGCGGCAACCGTTCAAGACGCTGACCATCGACACCTCCGGGCTGCCCGGAATCACGATCCTCCGGCTCACCGGCCGGGTCGAGGCCAACGTGAGCGGCTCGGGGCCCGCGACCCTCGGCGTCGGCCCGAACGGCCACGGGTTCGTGCTGATCCCCGGCGTCGCGGCCGCCCCTCCGCCGGCCCAGAACAATGGGGGCGGGAACAAAGGCGGCGGTGGGTCGACCGGGGGCGGCAACACCGGCAATTACTGAACGGTCAGTATTTCTGCGGCACATAAAGCTCGGGCGGCAGCACGGTGCGTTCGTAGTCGGGGTTGAACACGCGGTCGGGCAGGCTGACCTCGTCATGCGGCACCGGTCCATAAGGAACCATCGACAGGAAATGGTCGATGCAGTTCAGCCGCGCGCGCTTTTTGTCATTGCCCTCAACGATATACCACGGCGCCTCGGGGATGTTGGTGCGGGCGAACATCTCTTCCTTGGCCTTGGTGTACTGTTCCCAGCGGACCCGGGATTGCAGGTCCATCGGGCTGAGTTTCCACTGCTTCAAAGGGTCGTGAATGCGGATCAGGAACCGCATCTGCTGTTCTTCGTCGGTGATCGAGAACCAGTATTTTATCACGCGAATCCCGGACCTTACCAGCATCCGTTCAAATTCAGGCACGTCATGGAAGAACTCTTCCACCTGCGCGTCCGAGGCAAAGCCCATCACGCGTTCAACGCCCGCGCGGTTGTACCACGAGCGGTCGAACAGCACGATCTCGCCGCCCGCGGGCAGGTGGGGGACGTAACGCTGAAAATACCACTGCGATTTCTCGCGGTCGGACGGCGCGGGCAGCGCCACGGCGCGGACGACGCGGGGGTTCAGGCGCTGGGTGATCCGCTTGATGACGCCGCCTTTTCCGGCGCTGTCGCGGCCCTCGAAGATGACCACGACCTTTTCCTTGTGATGCTGCACCCAGTCCTGCAGCTTGATCAGTTCGGCCTGCATCCGGATCAGCGCGTGGAAATAGGTCACGCGGTCGATCGCGTCGGGGTGCTTGGTCTTGTAGATGCGCGCGATTTCGCGGCTCAGGGCGGCATCTTCCAGTTCCAGCTCGATATCCTCGTCGAGCGTGTCGGCCAGTTCGGCTTCCAGCCAGTCGCGGCCGGGCAGGTCTTCGGGGGTGGGCATCAGCAGCTCCGAATGCAGGGCGTGAAAACACCGGGCCGCTTAGAGCAGCCAGATATGAGATTCATCTAACGCGATCCCGCGCAGGGGGCCATGATCCAGAGCAAATCCGCCTATCCGCGCTGTCTCAGCCGATGAGCGGGGCGATCATGCCGGTGGCGATGGCGGTCGCGGCGGCGGCGCCGAAGGTGGCGATGACCATCGCGCCGCTGAAGGCGGCGGCGCGACCAAGCCAGCGGCCGCGCGCGCCGCCGCCCGTGGCCGCCACCGCGCGGTTCAGCCCGACCGCGCCGACGCTGACCGCCGCCACCGTCAGCGCGACGCCGACCCCCATCGCCAGCGTCGCCGCAACGCCGACGAGGAAGATGCCGTTGGCCAGCGTGAACAGCAGCACGAGGATGGCGCCCGAGCAGGGCCGCAACCCGGCCAGCCCGCCGGTGGTCAGCATCTGCGCAAGCTGGCTGCGGGGCGGTGCGGCGTCATGGTGATGCCCGTGCGCGTGCTCATGCCCGTGGTGATGGTCATGCGGCATCCCGCAGCCGCAGGCCGGGGCCGGGCCGGGGCGCAGCGCGGCCCAGGCCATCCCGAGGCCCATCAGGGCGATGGCGATGTAGCTTGCCATCTCGATCGTGCCGGCATGGTCGAGGATCGCCTTGCCGGTGGTGCCGAAGATCACCGCCAGCACGCCGACCAGCACCACCGCCGACAGCGCCTGCACGGCGGCGACGGTGCCGCTCATCTCCAGCGCATGGACAAAGCGGGTGCGGCGGGTGGCAAGGTAGCTGGCGACCACCACCTTGCCGTGGCCGGGGCCGATGGCGTGGAGCACGCCGTACAGGAACGCCGCGAGCACGATGGCCGCATCCGCCGCCCAGCCGCCGCCGTGGTTCGCGGCATCGAGATCGGCGCGCAGCCGGGCGTCGAGCGCGCGCTGGAACAGGACGGCGGTGCCGAGGAGGGTCCGGAACGGCTCTGGCAGGGTCACGCGCGCCTCGACCGGGGTCTGGGCGGCCTGTGCCGCGGTGGCGGCGTCGGGGTGGCCGAAGTAGTCGGTGCCCGCGCGCGCCGGGCCGGGCGGGGCGGCGAGGCAGAAAAACGCGAGCAGCAGGACGGCGAGGGCGCGGAAAGCGGTCATGAGCAGGCAATCCTGATGGCAAGGGGGATGACGGTGCCGAAGTAGATCGGGTGATCCTTGGCTTCGGCGATGGCGGCGCGACAGGTGCTGTCGCCCTGCACGGTGACGGCGGCGCTTTCGGGGTCGGTCGGTTCGAGATCGACGTAGTAGCTGTCGTCCCACACGCCGATCATCAGCGGGGCCGCGCGCGGGTCGGCGGGCACCGCCAGCGGGGTGACGAAGCTGTAGCTGAGCGCGTCGCCGGTCAGGTGCGCGGTGTAGTCGCGCGCGGGGCCAAGCGCGACCGGGTTGGCCCCCGCCCAGACCTGGGTGAAGTAGGCGTAATGCGCGAGGTTGGCGAAGGCGTGATCGCGCAGCGCCGCGATATCGGTGGCGCTCAGCGGCTGGCCCTTGCGGTGGTCGGGCGCCTGATCCTGCAACAGCATCGAGGAGAACTGCGGGTCAAGCTGCCAGTTCTGATGGATCGCCGAAAGCCGGGCATGATCGAACACCAGATCCAGGTGATAGCTGATCCAGACATGCGGATGCGCCGCCACCGGCCCGGCCAGCGCGCAGATCAGTGCGGCCCCTGCGGCACCGGGCAGGCTGCCGGTCATCCGCCCATCCGCGTGGAAATCGAGCCCGCCATCGCACGTCCCCCCTGTCGGCGCGCAGGATAGCGGCGGTCTCCAGGCCGGGCAACATCGCGGACGCCCGGTCGCCGGGACGTGATCCGCGCGTGAGTGAGGCTCAGTTCAGGCCGACCTGTTCCAGCATCCCGCGGCGGCGCGCCTCGTAGTAGTAGCCCTTGGCGTACCACATCACCGCGGTGTCCTGATTGCCGTGCGACAGCAGCCAGGCGCCGCGCAGGTATTTCACGCCATAGGTCAGGTTGGTGCCGGGATCGTAAAGCCCGCTGTCGGGGCCCTGATAGCCCATCGTATGCGCGGTCTGCGGCAGGATCTGCATCAGCCCGTAATAGGGGCCGTTGCGGGCGCGCGGGTTGTAGCTCGACTCGCGCCGCACGATGCGGTGGATCAGCGTCACCGGCACGTCATAAGACTTGGCGGCCCGGGCGATCAGTGCGTCCATCTCGGGCGTTTCGCCCGCCACGCGGCCCAGCGGCGCCTCGGCGGCGGGAGGGGTCGGCCCGGGCGCGCAGGCGGCAAGCGCCAGCAGTGCGGTGGCGGCAAGGATCGGGAATGGGCGCATCGGTCGCTCCGGTTGACGGAGCCGTGATAGCCGGGGTGTCGGCTTAGGAAAAGGGGGAGGCGCGCGCATGGGCGGAGCGGCGCCGCTATTCGGCGGCGTCGGCCTCGGGCGCGTCATCCTCGGCGGCGAACCGGCTGTCGTCCAGCGCGGTCAGGAAGGCCGGGCGCAGCGCGGGCGGCATCGCGTCCAGCGTCTGCGCCAGCACGCCCGGCCACTGCGGCCAGGGCACCAGATAGCGGCCGCGGTGATAGTGCAGGATCTTCGGCGCCAGCCCCTCCACCGGCAGCCGGTTCGAGATCGTCAGGTTGTTCGCGGCGTCGATCACCCGGTAGCGCAGCCCGTGCCGCGCCATCGCCAGCGGCATCGTGATCTGGTCAAGCCAGGGCCGCTTGTTGGCGATCTGGCAGCCGTAATCGAAGGCGCTGGCGGTATCGCGCCAGAGCCGGCCGAAGCTTTGCCCCGGCGCGGGGTCATTCTCGCGGAAGGCGACGAAACCGGCGTTGAAATAGGGCACGAAGCTGCGGCCGTGGCGGATCAGCGTCACCCGTTCGGTCGGCAGCGGCAGGTCGAAGAAGCCATAGGCGCGTTCCCAGCGATCGCCCTTGGCGCCCCAACTGGCGACGCCTTCGGGCACCACGCAGACCTCGCCCGGCCCCGGCAGGTCGGCGGGGTCGATCGGCGCCACCGCCACCATGTCGGTGTCGAGGAAGACCGAGACCGAAGTCTCGCGCGGTTCCGCCGCCGCGATCAGCTTGTTGCCATGCGGGTAGGGCCGCGCCCAGAGCGCGCCGGGCCCCGGCAGATCGCGCAGCTCCACCCCCGTCGCCGCATAAACGGCGCGGCTGACCTCGCGCAGCGCGGTGCGGGTCTCGGCCGAGATGTAGCCGATCAGCCGCGCCTGCGGATTGTGGTGCCTGAGCGTGGCGGCCAGCAGCAGCGACTGCACCTCCAGCCGGGGGCCGTCGATGACGAAGAACAGGCTGAGGTCGTCGGTCATGGCGGCTCCGCTCGGGGCTGGGGCAGTGATAGCGGGCGGGGCGGCGGGGGGGCATCCCTTGCTTCGCTCACCAGAGCAATTTAGCCAGCGTATCCACGATTTCACGGTCCTCGTCCAACTGATCCTTATTGACCTGTACTCGTTGTGTAGCAACACTTAAGGTGCCCGATTGCATGTTTACAAATGGAGTGCCTCGAGCAAACGCTACCACCCCCGCCGTCTGAAAATCTTTGACGTTGAACACTCCATCGTTCAACTTCGTGAACGTAAAGAAACTAGGAGATGATTTCAAGAGCGCCTTGATATCGTCGTCGATTCCGTCAAGCACTGCCGAATAGCTCTTTGCAACTTTGATGTACTGCGTCAGTCTGTTTTTGGCGATCAAGTGAACCTTTGGTAGCGGGAGAGACGCAGCGCTCATGCGAGACTGGAAGTTGTGCCGAGCGTAAATATCCGATGGCAATGCAATTCCATATATGAGGCTCAAAGCGTTTTGAATCCCGCGTCGTGAAGAGTCGTCCGCAGTTACGGGCAGTACCAAACGTTCACAGGCGGCCAAAGCTATTTGCGTATACATCGAAAAGCTTGGATTCATATCCACAAAGCAAAAGTCAAATTCATCAATGCTCACTTCTAGGAAGTCCCTCAGCCAACTCACTACCATACCCCAACTATCGGTGCCGGGGAGTTGTGTATTCGCCAGCGTGGAAACCGCATTTGCCTGCAATTCTAACAGTGGGTCACCAGCAAGCAGCGACACATTCCTTGGGATTGATTTGTTGAATTTATGCGGGATAGAGATAAAACTACCAGTTGCAGTACCGGAGGGATCGAAGGGCTTCGGCATTCTGGTTTGGAAGTATCCACCAATAGAACGCCTTGGAATGCTTCCGTGAAGAGATAGTAGGTTCTGGCCGCCGTGATTTTCCTGTCCACCCAATAGCAATTCGCTCAGGTTTGCCTGTGGGCAGACATCCGCCACAAGTATCCTCGATTCGGGGTTTTGCGCTGCAAACGCACATATGGTCTGGAAGGACAGACTAGTCTTGCCCGTGCCGCCTTTGTTGTTCCAAAATCCAAGTACTTTCATGCCAGCCTCCAATGTCCACTTTGAACACATACCGGATGAAAAGTTACTTGTAAAGGTAGAATGTCTACACCAGCCGGTTCACCTCCACCGCCGCCCTTATGAAATCCGCGAACAGCGGATGCGGTGCAAACGGTTTCGACTTCAGTTCCGGGTGGAACTGCACGCCGATGAACCAGGGGTGGTCGGGGATTTCGACGATCTCGGGCAGGCGGCCGTCGGGGGACATGCCCGAGAAGATCAGGCCGCAGCTTTCCAGCTTGTCGCGGTAGCGCAGGTCGACCTCGTAGCGGTGGCGGTGGCGTTCCTCGATCGAGGTTTTGCCGTAGATCGCGGCGACGCGGCTGCCGGGGGCGAGCGTGGCGGTGTAGGAGCCCAGGCGCATGGTGCCGCCCTTGTCGTCGCCCAGCTTGCGTTCCACCACATGGTTGCCCTGAATCCATTCCTTCAGGTGGTAGACCACCGGCGTGAAGCGTCTGCGGCCCGCCTCGTGGTCGAATTCCTCGCTTCCCGCGTCGGTCACGCCGGCCAGATCGCGCGCGGCCTCGATCACCGCCATCTGCATGCCCAGGCAGATGCCGAGGTAGGGCACGCCCTTTTCGCGGGCGAACTGGGCGGCCTTGATCTTGCCCTCGGTGCCGCGCTCGCCAAAGCCGCCGGGCACGAGGATGGCGTCGAAGGGCTCCAGGTACGGCGCCGGGTCTTCGCGTTCAAAGATTTCGGCGTCGATCCATTCCGCCTTCACGCGGGTGCGGTTGGCCATGCCGCCATGCGTCAGCGCCTCGGCGATGGATTTGTAGGCGTCTTCCAGTTGGGTGTACTTGCCCACCACGGCGACGCGCACCTCGCCCTCGGCATGGGTCAGCCGGTCCATCACGTCTTCCCAGCGGGCGAGGTTGGGGCGCGGGCTGGGCGAGATGCCGAAGGCGTCCAGCACGGCCTGATCCAGCCCCTCGCGGTGATAGGCCAGCGGGGCGTCGTAGATGGTCTTGAGGTCGGGCGCGGCGATCACGGCGCTTTTGCGGACATTGCAGAACAGGGCGATCTTTTCGCGTTCCTTGTCGGGGATCGGGTGTTCGGAGCGCAGCAGCAGCACGTCGGGGGCAAGGCCGATGCTTTGCAGTTCCTTGACCGAGTGCTGGGTCGGCTTGGTCTTCAACTCGCCCGAGGCCGCAAGGTAGGGCACCAGCGTCAGGTGCATCAGGATGCACTCGCCGCGCGGGCGTTCGTGGGTGAACTGGCGGATCGCCTCGAAGAACGGCAGGCCCTCGATATCGCCGACGGTGCCGCCGATCTCGCACAGCATGAAGTCGACCTCGGCCTCGCCGATCTTCAGGAAGTCCTTGATCTCGTTGGTGACGTGCGGGATCACCTGGATCGTCTTGCCAAGGTAGTCGCCGCGGCGTTCCTTCTCCAGCACGTTGGAATAGATGCGGCCGGAAGAGACGCTGTCGGTCTTGCGCGCGGCGACGCCGGTGAAGCGTTCGTAGTGGCCGAGGTCAAGGTCGGTTTCCGCGCCGTCGTCGGTGACGAAGACCTCGCCGTGTTCAAAGGGCGACATCGTGCCGGGATCGACGTTCAGGTAGGGGTCGAGCTTGCGCAGCCGGACGGAGTAGCCGCGCGCCTGCAACAGCGCGCCAAGCGCGGCCGAGGCCAGCCCCTTGCCGAGCGAGGACACCACGCCGCCAGTGATGAAAACGTAACGTGCCATGCGGATGGACCCCCGTGAAAGTTCCGGTTCAAGGAATGCGATTCGCGGCCTGCGCGGAACAGCATCACGGGATTTGACTCATAGTCCAAATCCGGCGCGACCGCAAGCGGACCGCAAGATGCAGTAATCAATTGGCGGGCGCGATCAAAGGCTAGTGGATTGCCTCAGTTGCCAGCGCGGGGCGGTGCGGCGGGCGCATCGGCTGGCGCGGCGGGGGCCGTGGTGTCGGGGGCCGGTGCGGTGCCGGTCGCGGAGGGCGGCAACAGCTCGCCAGGCGCGGGCAGCGTGGATTTCGGCAGCGGGGCCGGGCCGGTGGTGGTGGCCGGGGCGCTGCTGGTCGGCTGATCGACGACCGAGCCCACGCTGGCCTGGCGCGCCGCAAGGACGGTCAGCGTCACCGAGGTGGCGAAGAAGCCCGCGGCGAAGATCCAGGTCAGCTTGGCCAGCGCGGTCGCCGCCTGCCGCCCGGTCATCACGCCGCCACCGCCGCCACTGCTGCCCATGCCAAGCCCGCCGCCTTCCGACCGCTGCAACAGCACGACGCCGATCAGGCAAAGCGCCAGGATCAGGTGGATGACAAGGACGACATTTTCCATAGCGCCGGGGCTCCGCTGGCTTCGGACGGGGCTATTTAGGCGCATGCACTCCGTGCCGCAACCCCTGACGTTGGGGTGACGCAGGTCGGGCAGTCAGCGCGCCTGAGGTGGAGCGGGCGCGAACGCCACGTCGGAAAACCAATTCCAAATAGAAAACTGGCTTGCACCATGTTATTGTCGATATTCACGGAAACGTGATCTGATTCGGTATTTTACTTGCATCTCACCTCTTCCTTGTCGTTGGGAGGAATTCATGCATGCTTCTAGAATTGGCGCGGCATTTCTTGGGTTGCTCTCGCTCTCTGCGTGCAGTCTGCCCAAGGACAGCGTAGAGCAACAATATGACGCCGAGGTGCGAAAACTCGACCTGATCCCTGTGTATCCGCCCAGAGAGGATTTTCAGGTCGGCGATGTGTACCTGGAAATTGCACGGAAACTTAAGCCGGGTGAGATCGCAGGGCCGCTGGACTCCGAGGAGATTCGCGTCGGGAACATCGCGGAAGTATTTTCCGACGCGCAGAAGAACCTGAACGGGCGGGTTTCGTTCAGTGACACCACGGTGACCGGGACCGCTTTGGATATCAAACAGTTGGACCTCCCGAAGGGGCGGCTGGAACTCTCGGCGGGCGCCGCCACGAATGTTCCACTACCAGCGGTCGCGTTTCCGTCAATCAGTGCAGACGCAGGCACAAACTTCGGTTGGGCCAACGTGGGCCCGGCCTTTCTTGGCGGGTTGTTCAGCAGCAATCGAACGACGGTCACTGTCGACTTTGGCGACGTGCGCAGCTACGCAGCGTCCAAGTTTAGAGTTGCCGCAGACCTGAGTGGGCAGATCGAGAAGATGATGCCTCCGAAGCGGCCGGAGGAATGCCGACGCGCGGTCAAACTCCTGTTCGAGCGCTTTCAGGACAAGCGGCGGCGAGCGGGCGATGATCCGTCCAAGCCGATCGACGTGGTTCTGGACTACAAGGTCGTGACGCTCGACTATTTGACCCGTGAGATCAATTTCAGCTATCAAAACGCCTCTATCCTGGCCTTGGCCAAGCAATCCGCTGCGGTTGCGGGGACGGGAGGCGCGAGCTATGGACCCACGGTCGTCGTCGGAACCACAACGACGACCGACGCCGCGGCTACGGCAACCAGCGCGTTGACGGCCCTTCAGAAACAGAATGTGTCCGGGCTGGACGCAGCGTTTTTCGACGCAAGGGGAATTGTGCTCAAACGCCCATTCCAAAGGCCGGTCACGGTTGCCTACGATGCGCTGATCGTGGATTTCAAAGGCAATCAACCTGCGCCTTTCAACGAGGACAAGCTTCAGGTTGTCTGTAAACTCGGACTTGAACCCTATCCGCGAAACCCCGCCCCCGTAAGTATGAGTCCGGGTAATCGCTATCAAAGCGTGATGGCTCCCGCAGTTTCTTCTAATTGACGCATCTTATTCAATCCATCACCCCTGACGTCGCCGCCCTCACTCCTCGTGTTCGTCGACGTCGACGCGGCCGGTCAGCGCCTGGTGCAGGAAGCCCCAAGAGAGGCCGATGCCCAGCACCAGCGACAGCGCAAAGATGCCAAGCCAGAGGTTGAGGTCGGAGTTGCTGAGCAGCAGGATGCCCTGATCGTGCAGCACCCAGATCAGCGAGCCGAACACGGCGAAGACCATGATCACGCCGAAAGTGCCGATCGAGCGCAGCGTGGCGCTGAGGTAGATGACGTAGCCGAGAAAGAGGATCAGCCCGAAGAACACCGACAGCGACAGATTGCTGGTCTGGTTCGCCTCGACCCAGCGGACATAGTTGAACGGCGTCGGGTTGAAGGTGGCAGCGAGAAGCACGAAGGCGAAGAACCACCGCAGGAATATGCCCGTCATTCGCCCTCCCCGGACCTGTCACGCAAATATCATTTGGTTACCCTCACAAGGCGCGCCCTGTCCAGCGTTCCGGGCCAACCATCGGGAAGACGCGACGAAATAGTGGTTTCGCGGCCCGGTCCGGGGGGCTATACCGCGCTTCGGTTTCAGGCAACGCGAGGGGCGAATGGCCAACGTCGTGGTGGTGGGCGCCCAGTGGGGCGACGAAGGCAAGGGCAAGATCGTCGACTGGCTGTCAGAGCGGGCCGACGTGATCGCGCGGTTCCAGGGCGGGCACAACGCCGGCCACACGCTGGTGATCGACGGCGTGGTCTACAAGCTGTCGCTGCTGCCCTCGGGCATCGTGCGGGGCGGCAAGCTCAGCGTGATCGGCAACGGCGTCGTGCTCGACCCCTGGGCGCTGCTGGCCGAGATCGACAAGCTCGCCGGGCAGGGCGTGGTGGTAACCCCCGGGAACCTGCTGATCGCCGAGAACACGCCGCTGATCCTGCCGATCCACGGCGAGCTTGACCGGGCGCGGGAAGCGCAGAACGCGGTTGCCAAGATCGGCACCACCGGGCGCGGCATCGGCCCGGCCTATGAAGACAAGGTGGGCCGTCGGGCGATCCGTGTCGCCGACCTTGCCGACGCGCCGACGCTGGACCTGCGCATCGACCGCTTGCTCACGCATCACAACGCGCTTCGGGCGGGCCTTGGCCTTGACCCGATCGACCGCGCGGCGCTGACGGCGGCGCTGCTGGAGGTTGCGCCGAAGATCCTGCCCTTCGCGGCCCCGGTCTGGAAGGTGCTGACCGAGGCGCGCCGGGCGGGCAAGCGCATCCTGTTCGAGGGCGCGCAGGGCTCGCTGCTCGATGTCGATTTCGGCACCTACCCCTATGTGACCTCGTCCAACACCACGGCCGGCATGGCGGCCAGCGGCACCGGGCTCGGGCCCACCGCGATCGACTTCGTGCTGGGCATCGTGAAGGCCTACACCACCCGCGTCGGCGAAGGCCCGTTCCCGACCGAGTTGTTCGACGCCGACGGCGACACGCTCGGCCGTCGCGGGCACGAATTCGGCACCGTCACCGGGCGCAAGCGCCGTTGCGGCTGGTTCGATGCGGTCCTGGTGCGCCAGACCTGTGCGACCTCGGGCGTGTCGGGCATCGCGCTGACCAAGCTGGACGTGCTCGACGGGTTCGAGACGCTGAAGATCTGCACCGGCTATGAGCTGGACGGCAAGACCTGGGATTACCTTCCCACCGCCGCCAACCTTCAGGCCCGCGTCAAACCGATCTACGAGACGCATCCCGGCTGGAGCGAAAGCACCGCGGGCGCGCGCAGTTGGGCCGACCTGCCCGCCGCCGCGATCAAATACGTCAAGCGCATCGAAGAGCTGATCCAGTGCCCGGTCGCGTTGCTGTCGACCTCGCCCGAGCGTGACGATACGATCCTCGTCACCGACCCTTTCGCGGACTAGGCGCATGGCCCTGAGTTACAAGGCGCGGCGGCGCTGGTCGCTGGTCATCCTGCTGGTCGGTCTGCCGCTTTACATCGTGGTGGCGGTCACGCTGGTCGGTCTGCTCGACCGGCCGCCGGTCTGGCTGGAACTGGCGGTCTACGTCGGGCTCGGCTTTCTGTGGATGCTGCCGTTCCGCTTTGTCTTTCTGGGCGTCGGCCAGTCCGACCCGGACGCCCCGCCCGAAAAGTGACAAAGGCGGCCGGGTTTCCCCCGCCGCCCGATACTCGTGACGACACCCACTCGTCTGGCCGTCAGCGCGCGATCTTGCGCGCCTCGGGCAGGTAGCGAGAGGTTTCGGCGATGGCGAACTGGCCGCGCTTCACCTTCTGAATCTTGCCCTGCCGCAGCAGCATCCCGAAGCTGCGCAGGCTCTGTTCGCGGCTGACCGGGGTTTCCGCGGCGGCGGCGGCCGAGCGCAGGATCTGCGGGCGCGAGAAGGTGGGGCGACCCTCGACACAGGCGGAATAGGCGGCGGCGGCTTCCAGCAGGTCGGGCAGTGCGGTCGCGCCGATGCGTTCGGCAAACTCGGCAAAGCTGCGCGAGTCGGCGAAGATGTTGCCGGTATCGCCTTCCGCCTCTTCGGCGTCGTCCTCGGCTTCTTCCAGCGCGACGATGTTCGACGCCGCGATGCGGCGCGGGCGGATCACCACGGGCTCGACCCGGCCGGGCGCGTCGATGCGCTGCTCGGACACCAGCACCAGCGGGGCCGGGCGTTCGGGCTGCACCACCGGGCGGGTGGTCGGGGCGGCGGGCGCCGACGGGCGGCGCGGGCGCACGGCCTGGGCCAGATCGTCGCGGTAACGGTCAAGCTCGGTCGGGGCGGTGCTGTCCGCCGGGCCGTCACTCAGTTCCCTTTCGGCCTCGGTCGCGGCGACGGCGGCCTTGAGGTGCGAGAGCGTGGCCTGACGGCGGCGGGTCTCGGGCTCGCCCGCCTCGGTCTCGGCATGCTGCATCAGGCGGTCGACCGCGTTCGGATCGGCCTCGACATTGCCGCCGAGGAAGCCCTGGCGGGTCTGGCCTTCGCCAACCTTGGCAGCGACTTTCGCGGCCCCACTCAGACCGGCCGCCGCCAACGCGCCGGCAGCGAGATCGCCGATCCGGACCGACAGCGGCGTGCGCGCCGGGGCAGGTGCTTCCGGGGCGGCGGGTTCGACCGGCGTCGCGGCGACGGCCTCGGGTTCCGCTGCGACTTCGGGTTCCGCCGCGACTTCGGGTTCGGCCGCGACTTCGGGTTCCGCCGTGACTTCGGGTTCGGCCGCGACTTCGGGCTCGGCCACAACTTCGGGTTCCGCCGCGACTTCGGGTTCCGCCGCGACTTCGGGTTCCGCCGCAACCTCGGGTTCGGCCGTGACTTCGGGTTCCACCGCGACTTCGGGTTCGGCAATGGCTTCAGGCGCTTGCGGCACTTCCGCGACAGGCTCCGCCGCCAGTTCGCGCTCGACCTCGGCCAGTTCGGCCTGGAGTTCGGCTTCCTGTTCGGGCGTCAGGGTCGACGCCGCCACGGCGGTTTCGACCACCGGCGCAGCGATCACCTCCAACGCGGCTTCGGCTTCCGCCTTCGCCTCGGCTTCCGCTTTCGCCTCGGCTTCCGCTTTCGCCTCGGCCGCCGCCTTCACTTCGGCTTCCGCCTTCGCCTCGGCCGCCGCTTTCGCCTCGGCTTCCGCTTTCGCCTCGGCTTCCGCTTTCGCCTCGGCTTCCGCTTGCGCCTCGGCTTCCGCCTTCACTTCGGCTTCCGCTTTCGCCTCGGCTTCCGCTTTCGCTTCGGCTTCCGCTTCGGCCGCCGCCTTCGCCTCGGCTTCCGCTTTCGCTTCGGCTTCCGCTTCTGCTTCCGCCTTCGCCTCGGCTTCCGCTTTCGCTTCGGCTGCCTTCGTCGCCGCCGCGGCCTTGGCCTCGGCGTCGCGTGCGGCGGCGGTTTCGGGGTCGAGGTGTTCGGTTTCGATCGTCGTGCGGCCGCCCGGCTGGTCCGACTCGATCCGGCGCACCTTGATGACCCGGGCGCGGGTGCGCGGGGCGGCGTCGGGTGCGACCGGTTCCGGCGCGGCGGGCGCTTCGGTCACCGGCTGCGGCGCGGGTTCGGCCGCCGCGTCGAGCGAGAAGGTGGCCATCACGGCGCTGATCGTGTCTTCGAGGTATTGCACGGGTTCCGCGACCGGTTCGGCCGCCGCAGCGGGCGCCGCGACAATCGTCGGCTCTGCCGCGAAGGTGTCCTCGACCGTAAACACCGCCTCCTCGGCGGCCAGCTCGGGTTCGGCCGCGGCGGCTTTCACCACCACGGGCTCGGCGACCGGCGCGGGCTCTTCAACATCCTCGGCCAGTTCGGCGTCTTCGGCGGCACTCGCCGCGCGGGCATGGTCGACGGCGGCACGGATGCGTTGCAGCTTGGCGGCGATGCTTTCGGCGGCGGGCGGCACGGCTGCAGCGGCGGCGGGGGCGCTGACGGGGGCCGCTTCCACGATGGCGGGGGCCGGGGCGGCGAGCGGGGCCGCCGGAGCCTCGGCCCGCAGCACGACGCCATGTTCCTGAATCTTCGCCTCGACCCGGCGCTGGATCTCGCGCTCGGCGATGCGGTGCAGCATGTCGGCATCGGGGGTGGGCGGTTCGGCGCCGAAGTAGCGATCATCGGCCGCAAGGTCGCGGAAGTATTCGGCAATTGCCTTCATCGTCGAGAATGGCTCGTCGAACCCCTCCAACGTGCAGGAGAAGGTTCCGTAAGATACCGTGAGGATCTTGCTTGCACCGACCATCGGAAGCTCGCTTTCTGACAATTCCAGTTCGATCAACTTTGCCCGACCGGGGGAACAATTCCGTGCACAGACGCGGGTAATTTCAAGGATTGATTGTGGCCACCGTTGTGCACCCCTGCCTTATTCGGTGACAATGATTCCATGAAACGGATGATTGTCCAGTCACGCTCCGGCGTCACCCTGGTGGGCGGCGGGCAGGCGACCCCGGCGTTGCTGCGGGCCGCGCTGCGGCTTGCGCCGCGTCTGGTGGCGGCGGATGGCGGCGCGGACCGGGCCTTGGCGGCGGGGCTGATGCCCGAGGCGGTGATCGGCGACTTCGACTCGATCAGTGCCGCGGCGCGGGCGCGATTGCCCGCCGCCGCCCTGCACCGCATCGCGGAACAGGAAACGACCGACTTCGACAAGGCGCTGCGCAGCATCGACGCGCCCTTCGTGCTGGCGGTGGGGTTTTCCGGCGCGCGGGTCGATCACACGCTGGCGGTCTTCAGCGCGCTGGCGCAGCACGCCGAGCGCCGCTGTCTGGTGCTGTCGGCGCAGGATGTGTGCTTTCTGGCGCCGCTGTCGCTGACGCTAAGGCTGAAGGTCGGCGCGCGGCTGTCGCTTTATCCGCTGGGGCCGGTGGCGGGGGAAAGCACCGGGCTGCGCTGGCCGATCGGTGGGCTGGCGTTCGCGCCCGACGGCCGGATCGGCACCTCGAACGAGGTTTCGGCGCCCGAGGTGCGGCTGACCTTCTCGGCGCCGCGGATGCTGGTCATCCTTCCTCGGGCAGCGCTGCCTCCGGCAATAGCGTCGCTGGTCCCGGATCATCGGCCGGACGGCGGGCCAGCGCGCGTTCGCGGTGGATGATGTAAAGCCCCGAGGCGCAGATGATGCCGATCCCGGTCCAGGTCAGCGCGTTCGGGAAGTCGCCGAAGACGAGGTAGCCGAAGGTGGCCGCGCTGACCATTTCCAGATAGTGCAGCGGCGCGAGGGTCGAGGCGGGGGCCAGCCGCAAGCCAAAGCTCATCGACATGTGCGACACCGTCGCGGCGAAGCCGACGCCGAACAGGAACGCCCAGACCAGCGGCGCGGGCATGTCGAAGGCCAGCGACGGGATCTCTGCGCCGGTCGCGATCAGCATCACCGGCAGCCACAGCAGGGTGGCGACGATGGCGGTGTGCGACTGCATCGCGATCGGGTGCATCAGCGGCGCCAGTTGCCGCGTGATCAGGATGTAGAGCGCGAAGAACAGCGCGGTGCCCAGCGGGAAGAAGGCGACCGCGCCGAAATGGCTGAAACTCGGCTGGATCACCAGGAGCGCGCCCAGAAAGCCCACGGTGGCGGCGCCGAGGCGGCGCGGCCCGACGTGTTCCTTGTAGACCAGCCAACCCAGCAGCAGGATGATGAACGGCTCGACGAAGGCGATCGCCAGCGCATCGGCGATCGGCATCTTCTGCACCGCCGCCACGAAGCAGTAGGTGGACAGGATCGAGACCAGCGCGCGCATCGTCGTCAGCCAGAGCACGCGCGGCGACATCCGGAAGCCCTGGCCCGACCAGACCACCATCGGCGCCATCAGCACGGCCTGCACGACAAAGCGGGCCAGCGTGACCTCGCCGACCGACACGCTTTGCGCGCCGAGCTTCGAGAAGACGTCGATCAGGGGGGCAATCGCGCAGAACCCCACCATGAAGGCGACGCCGAGGGGGATGCGGTCGGCGGGCTTGGTCATGCGGCGTGGGTAGCCGTCGCACAGCCCCCGGTCGCGTCCGTTTGCGACATCGACGCCGTCAGGTCACTGGGCTGTCAGGTCACTCGGGCGTCAGGTCTTCGGTGCCGCTGCCGTCCTGCCCGGCGATGGTCCAGAGCCCGCTGAGCGTGCCGTCGCCGTTGACCTTGTAGATCACCAGCCCGACATCCTTGCCCAGCACATAAGCCGCCGCAAAGGCGTCGCCATTGCGCGAACAGATGCCGGTCGAGGTGCTGCCGCCGGTGACCCACTTGATCGTGCAGGTGGTCTGGCTGATCAGCGTGATGGTGGCGGTGCCGGTGTAGGCCGAACCGTCGAGGTTGGTGCCCTGCACGGCATAGCGGCCGCCAATGGACTGCGCCGCGGCGGGCAGGACCGATACCGCGAGAAGTGCTGCGGAAAGCATCAGTTTCATGGCGAAATCCTTTGTGCGGAACGCTGCGGGCGAGGCGTTCCGGAATGCTGGGCCCGGACGCCGATTCCGTCAATCCGCTCAAATCGCCCCGGTGGCCAGGCAGGCCGCCCAGACGCGGGCGGCGAAGTCCGGCGCGGCGGGCTGGAACTGGTGCTGGCGCAGGAACCAGTAAAGGAAGGCGTCGTAGGGAAAGGCGGCGAGCCGGGCCGGGGCCTCGCGCAGGCCTTCGGTCAACGCGGCCGGGGTGCGCGCGACAAGGGTGGCGGCATGGTAGTCGCTGATCGCGCAGATGATCACCGGGCGATGCTGCACCAGAGCCTCGAACCCGGCGGCGGAGTTCTGGGTGACGATTACCCGCGCGGCGGCGGCGATGTCGTGCAGGCTGGCGGCGGTGACCTGCACGCCGCGCAGGGTGGCGGCAAGGGCGGTCAGCCGCGCGGCGGTATCGGCCGATTGCGCCGGGTGCAGCTTGACCAGCACCGGCGCGCCGCCCGCCGCTGCGGCCGTGACGCGCAGCATCGTCTCGCTGGTCAGGTGGTGGACGGGGGTGCCATAGCTCTCGATCTCCTGCACGAAGATCGCGGCGTAGGCCGGGGGCAGCGGCGCCCGCGCCGCCTGCGGGAATTTCGAGACGTTGGCGGCGACGAGGCGGTCGCGCAGTTCGCGCACAAAGTCCGCTGCCTCTTGCGGGTCGATCCCCTGCGGGTCGAAGGTCAATTGACCAAGCGAAGAGCGGTAGTTGACCCCCTGCGGGTCGAGATACCAGAAGCCCCACAGATAGCCGGGGTGGACGTGCAGCACGTTCGGCGCCACCGGATGGCGCGGTCCGATCAGCAGGTGCAGCCCGCGCTGGCCCAGCAGCCGCTGCGAGGCCGGGCGTTCGGCCTTCACCAGCAGCGGCTGCACCGCTTCGGCCCGCGCCGTGGCGGCGAGCTTCACGAAGAAGTCGAAACGCCCGCCCATCACCGCCGCGTGCCAGCTTTCGGCGGCATGGACGATCAGCCGCCGCCGCCCGGCGTCGAGGTCGGCGATGCGGCCGACGGGGTCATAACCGCCTTTGGGGGGCTGGTCGGGCACTTACTTCGGCGGCTGGGCGCGGGCGGTCGCCACGCTCATCGCCATCAGGCTGGCGCGGGTGGCGTCGTCGCCGGTCGCCTCGGGGTCGGCTTGCACCAGACCGGCCATCGGCTTGCCGGTGAAGGTCATCTCGCCCACGCCGGGCAGGGCCTTTGCGGCGGCGTCATTGCCCTTGCCGACCCGGAACATCGCGCCGCCCTTGTGCACGCCGCAGACCATGTTGCCGTCCAGCAGGAAGCAGAGCCCGCCGAACATCTTCTTTTCGGTGAGGCCGGGCAGCTCCTCCAGTTCGTCGCGCATCAGTTGCGCCAGCCCCTCGTCATAGGCCATGACGCCCCTCCGCTTGCCTTGCCGGTGGCCGCAGCGTATCAGGCCGCGACCCGCCGTTCCACGCCGAAGGTGCCCATGCCAGAGTCCGGGCCAGAGCCCATGCCAGAGCCCATGCCAGAGCCCATGCCAGAGCCCGCCGTCATCCTCGTGCGCCCGCAGATGGGCGAAAACATCGGGGCGGCGGCGCGGGCGATGCTGAACTTCGGGCTGACGAAGCTGCGCGTGGTGGCGCCGCGCGACGGCTGGCCCAACCCCAAGGCGGTCGCGATGGCCTCGGGCGCCAGCCGGGTGCTGGACCTTGCGGGCCGCTTCGACACGCTGCCGGAAGCCTTGCGCGACTGCCACTATGTCTTTGCCACCACGGCGCGCGGGCGCGAACTGACCAAGCCGGTGATGACGCCCGAACGCGCGATGGCACACGCCCGCGCGCTGGCGGCCGAGGGCAAGCAGGTCGCCATCCTGTTCGGCCCCGAGCGCACCGGGCTGGAAAATGACGACGTGGCGCGCGCGGATGCCATCATCACGGTGCCGGTGAACCCCGATTTCGCCTCGCTCAACCTCGCGCAATGCGTGCTGCTGGTGGCCTACGAATGGCGCCGCCTTGCCGCCGGACTGCCGCCCGAGGCGATGGCGCTGGCGGGCACCGACTTTGCCACCGGCATCGAGATCGAGAAGCTGGGTGACCATGTCGAGGATGTGCTGGACCGCGCCGGGTTCTTCTTTCCGGTCCCGAAGGCACCCAGCATGAAGGTCAACCTGCGCAACATGTGGGGCCGCCTGCCGCTGACGCGCGCCGATGTGCAGACGCTGCACGGGATGCTGCGGCAGATCGTCCGCGGACGCGACGGCGGGCCGACTTGAAGGCGGCGGGGGCGGGGCCTACTGTTCCCCCCGCGCGAACGGAGGCAGCATGGCTCAGAAACGCATGATATTCGAAGAGGTCGGCGGCAAGACCGCCCCGACCCCGCAAGGCAGCCTGATCAGCGGCAAGGGGCAAGGCGCCCGCCGCGCGATCCGGGCCTGGCTGATGCTGATCTTCGCGATGCTCACCACGATGATCATCGTCGGCGGGCTGACCCGGCTGACCGGATCGGGCCTGTCGATCACCGAATGGAAGCCGGTCTCGGGCGCCTTGCCGCCGATCGGGGCGCAGGCCTGGGTCGACGCCTTCGCGGCCTATCAGCAAAGCCCGCAATACCTGATCGAGAACAAGGGCATGACCCTTGACCACTTCCAGACCATCTACTGGTGGGAGTGGAGCCACCGCCAGCTTGGCCGCAGCATCGGGCTGGTCTGGGCGATCGGGTTCTTCGGCTTCTGGGCGGCGGGGATGATCCCCACCGGCTGGCGCGGGCGGCTGTTCCTGTTGGGCGTGCTCGGCGGCTTTCAGGGCGCGATCGGCTGGTGGATGGTCGCCTCGGGGCTGACCGGCGACGTGACCGCCGTCGCTTCCTACCGGCTCGCCACCCACCTTGGCATCGGCTTCGTGATCCTCGGGCTGACGGCATGGTTCATCCTGCAGATGTCGCGCAGCGAGGCCGCATTGCTGCAAGCGCGACGGCAGGGCGAACGCAAGCTCTTCGGCCTCGCTACCGGGGTGATGCACCTGGCGTTCCTGCAGGTGCTGCTGGGTGCCTTGGTCGCGGGCATCGACGCGGGCCGCAACTATCCGACCTGGCCGCTGATGAACGGCCACGTCTTCCCCGAGGATGCGTTCAAGGTCGATGGCGCGCTCTGGCGGGCGTTCTTCGAGAATGCGGGCCTCGTGCAGTTCGTCCACCGCATCACGGCCTATCTGCTGGTGGTCTTCGGCCTGGTCGTGGCGATCCGCGCGCGCCGATCCTCGCACGCCGCCACGCGCGGCGCCTTTGCGGCGATGGCGGCGATGCTGGTGCTGCAGATGACGCTGGGCATCTTCACCGCGCTTTATGCCGCGCCGCTGCACATCGCCATTGTCCACCAACTGGGCGCCGTGCTCCTCTGGGTGCTGATCCTGCGCGCCCGCCATACTGCGCGCTACCCCATCGTGGGCTCGATCCGAAAGGGAACCGCATGACCGCCTACACCCGCCTGATGGCCTTCCAGCGCGAGACCGAGGCGCTGGGTCAGATCGCCGGCCGCCTGGGCTGGGATCAGGAAACCATGATGCCGCGCGGCGCCGCCGATCAGCGCGGCGAGGAGACCGGCGCGATCGAGGGCGTGTTGCACGCCCGCCGGTCGGACCCGCGCATCGCCGAATGGCTGGAGGATGCCGCGCCGCAGGACGATGTGGCCCGCGCCAACCTGCGGCTGATCCGCCGCAGCCACCTGCGCGCGACCCGCATCCCCGCCGATCTGGCGCAAGAGATTGCCCGCGTCACCTCGGTCGCGCAGGGCACCTGGGCCGAGGCGCGCCGGGCCGAGAATGTGGCGCAATTCCTGCCCACCCTGACCCGCGTCGTGGACCTGAAGCGGCAGGAGGCGGCCGCGCTGGCGGCCAACGGCGACCTTTACGACGCGATGCTGGACGACTACGAGCCCGGCGCCACGGCGGCCAGTGTCGGCGCGATGTTCGACGGGCTGCGGCCCCGGCTGGTGGCGCTGCGCGAGCGGGTGCTGGGGGTGCCGACCCCCGCCGCGCTGGATGGGCATTTCCCCGCCGAAGGCCAGATGCGGCTGGCCCGCACGCTGGCGCGGGCCTTCGGCTATGACTGGTCGCGCGGGCGGCTGGACCTTGCTGTCCACCCGTTCTCGTCCGGTTCGGGCCATGACGTGCGCATCACCACCCGCGTCGTCGAGGCCGAGCCGTTCAACTGCGTCTACTCGACGATCCACGAAACCGGCCACGCCTGCTATGAACAGGGCATCGACCCCGCCTATCTGCTGACGCCGCTGGGGCAGGGCGTGTCGATGGGGGTGCACGAAAGCCAGAGCCGGATCTACGAGAACCAGCTTGGCCGGTCGCGCCCCTTCACCGGCTGGCTTTACGGGCGGATGGGCGAAACCTTCGGCCCGCTGTCCGTCCCGGAGGCCGACGCCTTCCATGCGGCGGTGAACCGGGTGCAGCCCGGCTTCATCCGGACCGAGGCGGACGAGGTGCATTACAACCTGCACATCATGCTGCGCTTCGATCTGGAACGCGCGCTGATCGGCGGCGGGCTGGAGGTGGCGGACCTTGAGGCGGCCTGGAACGCCCGGTTCCTGAACGATTTCGGGGTGGCGGTCGACAGGCCCTCGCACGGGATGTTGCAGGATGTGCACTGGTCGGTCGGCCTCTTCGGCTATTTCCCGACCTACACGCTGGGCAATGTCTATGCGGGGTGCCTGAACCGGGCGATGCGGGCGGCGGTGCCGGGGGTGGACGGCGCACTCGCGCAGGGCGACGCGAGCCCGGCCACGGCGTGGCTGCACCAGAATGTGCAACGCCACGGCGGGCTTTACGAACCACGCGAGGTCATCGCGCGGGCCTGCGGCTTTGCGCCCTCCGAGGCGCCGCTGCTGGACTACCTGGAAGCCAAGTTCGGCGAGATCTACGCATTGTGAGCCGCGCCGCCGCGCCTTCGGCCGGGGGCCTTGGCGTCTGGCTGATCGCGGCGGGCCAGACCACCGGCTACGCCACGCTGAACTTCGCCTTTGCCGCCCTTCTGGTCGCGCTGAGCGATCCGGTGACCGGCGCGCAGATGCCACGCACCCTGCTGGCGGCGGGGCCGACCGTCGGGTTGATCCTTGCCGCGCTGATCGCGCCGCGCATGGGGCGGCTGGTCGACCGGGGCCGGGGCGCCACGCTCTTGCGCTACGGCCCGCTGGTCGGGGCGGCGGGGCTGGCGCTGGCGGCCTTTGCCGAGGCGCGCCCGGCGGTGTGGATCGCGGCCTATCTGCTGATCGGCCTTGGTCAGGCGACGACCCAGTTCGAGACCTGCTTTGCCCTGCTCACCCGCCGCCTTGGCGCCTCGGCGCGCGGCGCCATCGTGCGGGTGACGCTGGTCGCGGGGTTTTCCGCGACGATCGCCTTTCCGCTGGGTGATGCGCTGGCGCGCAGCCTGGGCTGGCAGGGCGCGCTGCTGGCGCTGGCCGCCATTGCGGCGGGGGTGACGATGCCGCTGAACATCCTTGGCACTGCGCTGGTGCAGCGCCGGGTCGGGCGCGAAGTGCCGGACCCGCCCGACCCGGCGGGCGCCAAGAGCGCGCTGCACCGGGCGCTGCGGGATGGCGCGTTCTGGCGGCTGGGTGGGCTGATCGGCCTGATCTGGATGAACCACGCGATGCTGACCACCTTTGCGCTGCCGCTGTTGGCCGGGCGCGGTGCGCCGCATGGCATCGCGGTGATGCTGGCGGCGGCCTTCGGCCCGGCGCAGGTGGCGGGGCGGGTGATGCTGGTGCTGGCGGGCGAGGATATGCCGCTGGGCCGCGTCACAGTCTGGACGCTGGCGGGCTTCGTGCTGTCGTCGCTGCTGTTGCTGGCGGGTCACGGGGTGCCGACGCTCTGGCTGCTTTACGCGCTGGCACAGGGCGGGGCGGCGGGAATCGCCACCATCCTGCGGCCGCTGCTGGCGGCCGACATCCTCGGGCGCGAGGGCTTCGGCGCGGTCTGGGGCGCGCTGTCGGTGGCGCCGCTGCTGGCGCAGGCGATCGCGCCGGTGGCGGGGGCGCTGTTGCTGAGCATCGGCGGCGGCGCGGTGATCGCCGCCTGCCTCGCGATGGCGATCGGGGCGCTGCTGCTCGGCCTCAGCCTGCGCCAGCGCATCCACGGCTGAGGCCCGGAATCGGTGTCAACGTCGGTGTGTTTTCGGTGCAAAATCGGTGCGTTTTCGGTGCCCAGATTTTCCTTTCCAGCCAATGCCTTGCTGGGCGTTTTTCATCAGGCGCCCGGCGGCCAGTCGGGATGCCGCTTTTCGATGAACGCGCTGATGCCCTCGTCGGTATCGCGCCAGAGCATGTTCTGCACCATCACGGCGGCGGCATGGTCATAAGCCTCGGCCAGCCCCATCTCGATCTGTTCGTAGAACGCGCGCTTGCCGATCTTCACCGCCGCACCCAACTTGCCCGCGATGGTCTCGGCCAGCCAGGTGGCCTCGTCGCGCTCGGTTCCCTTGGGCACCATGCGGTTGACCAGCCCGATCTGCTCGGCCTTCGCGGCGTCGATCATCACCCCGGTGGTCAGCATTTCGAAGGCCTGCTTGCGCGGCACCACCCGGCTGAGCGCGACCATCGGGGTCGAGCAGAACAGCCCGATATTCACGCCATTCACGCCAAACCGCGCGACTTCCGACGCAACCGCGAGGTCGCAGCTTGCGACCAGTTGGCAGCCGGCGGCGGCGGCGACGGCATGAACCTCGGCGATCACCGGTTGCGGCAGGCGGATGATCTGCTGCATCACCGCGGCGCAGCGGCGGAAGAGGTCGGCGAAGTAGCTGCGGCCGTGGTCGTCGGCCTGCCGCCCGGCCTGCATCTCCTTCAGATCATGGCCCGCGCAGAACGCCTTGCCCGCACCGCGCAGGATCACCACCTTGATGTACGGCTCGCCCTCCAGCCGGGTCAGCGCCTCGGACAGCGCCGCCAGCAGGGCATCCGACAGCGCATTGAGCGCCTCGGGGCGATTGAGGGTCAGGATCGCGATCGGGCCATCATCTTCGCGCAGCAGGATCGGTTCGGTCATGGTTTCACTCCTCCGGTTTGGCGAAACTCTAGTGCCGCAACCGGACAGGGGGAAGGGGATGGCGCCTGTGATGGCCGAGGCCGCGCTGACCGCGTTTCCGGCGCGGGAGTCTTGCGCAGGTGGCCGGGGATTTCGTCGTGGAGGACGTGCGGCGCCACGACACGCGCATCCGGGGGGCGGACCGGCCCCTGCGCCCCGGTGACACGGTGTCGGTCCCGCCGATCTTTGCGCTGGCCGATGCTGCGGTGGATCTGGCGCTGCTGGCGCGGACCTGTTCGATCCCGCCGCGCCGAGCTTTACTTGGTGGCGTGCTTGAACTTGCCTTCGATCTCGGCGCCGTTCTCGATCACTAGCGTTTCATAGGTGACCTGAACCGAGGTGACGGAGGTCGAGCGCAGGGTGAACTGCACGCAGCTTGCGCTGCCCGACAGGTGGCCGCGCACCTCGACGGATTCGGCGCGGATCTTGCCGGTGACGGTGCCTTCGGTGCCGATCAGCAGGGTGCGGGCGTCGATGTCGCCCTGCACGTCGCCCATCACCTCGACCACGCCGGTCGTGCTGATGTTGCCGGTGATGCGAAGATCGGAACTCAGCAGCGACCGGGTGCCGGAGGCCGCTCCGCTGCGGACCGCAGGCATGGCGTCGCCGTCGGCGGATTTCGTGAACATGCTCATCTCTCCTCGTCGGGGCGCGGCGCGGCGCCACCCGTTCCGATCCCGGTTAGAAGCCCAAGCCCGGCAAAGGGTCAAGTCTGGAAGTGCGGCGCTGCCGGTTTCGTGCCGCTTTCCGGCTGATTTCCACCTGTTCCTTGTCGGGAATGCGCTTGCGAGCCGTGGGCGGCTGCGGAAGAGTGGCGGGCGAAGACGATCCCCACGACAGGAGACCCGCGTGGCCGACCCAGCGTTCCGACCCGTCTCCGGCTTCGACCTGCCGCGCTATGCGGGGGTGCCCACCTTCATGCGGCTGCCGCATGTCGGGCTGGACGATGCCCGACTGGCACAGGTGCAGATCGGGCTGATCGGCGCGCCCTGGGATGGCGGCACCACCAACCGCCCCGGCCCGCGCCATGCGCCGCGCCAGATGCGCGATGCCTCGACGATGATCCGCGCCGGACACGGCATCACCGGCATCCGCCCGTTCGAGCTGGTGAACTGCGCCGATCTGGGCGACGTGGGCCCCAATCCGGCCGACCTGGCGGACACGCTGGCCCGGATGGAGGCGTTCTATACCCGTGTGCGCGCGGCGGGTATCCTGCCGCTGACGGCGGGGGGCGACCATCTGTGCACGCTGCCGATCCTGCGCGCACTGGCCAAGGATCGCCCGCTGGGCATGATCCACTTCGACAGCCACACTGACCTCTTTCACAGCTATTTCGGCGGCACGATGTATACCCACGGCACCCCCTTCCGCCGCGCGGTGGAAGAGGGGCTGCTGGACCCGCTAAAGGTCTGCATGATCGGCATCCGCGGCTCGGTCTACGACATGGAAGACCGCGACTTCGCCAGGGCGGTCGGCATCCGGGTGATCCCGATCGAAGAGTTCCACGCCCGCGGCCCCGAGGACGTGATGGTCGAAGCGCGCGCGATCGCGGGGGCGGGCGAGACCTATGTCAGCTATGACATCGACTTCGTCGATCCGGCCTTCGCGCCGGGCACCGGCACGCCCGAGGTCGGCGGCCCGAATTCGTGGCAGGCGCTGAGCGTCGCGCGGCTGCTGCGCGGGGTGAATGTGGTGGGCGCCGACCTTGTCGAGGTCTCGCCGCCGTTCGATGCCTCGGGGGCCACGGCCTTTCTGGGCGTGAGCCTGATGTTCGAAATGCTCTGCGTGATGGCCGAGCGCCTGGCCGAGGATGCCCCATGACCCCTGACCTGATCATCACCAATGCCCGCGTGCTGACGATGGACCCCGACCGCCCGCGCGCCGAAGCGGTGGCGATCGGCGGGGGCCGCATCCTCGCCGTCGGCAGCCGGATCGAGGTGGAGCGGCTGGCCGGACCGGGCACGCGGGTGATTGACGCGCAAAGCCGGACGCTGCTGCCGGGGTTCGTCGAAAGCCACCTGCATCTGGTGATGGGCGGCGCGGAACTGGGGCATCTGCAACTGCACGGCGGCCACGGGATGGCGGCGATGACGGCGGCCTTCCGCGGTTTCGCGGCGGAACACCCGGAGCGGCCGCTGCTGATGGCGCAGGGCGCGGATTACGCGATGCTCGACCACCCGGTCAGCCGCCACGACATGGACGCGATCATCGCCGACCGGCCGATCGCAATGACGGCGCATGACCATCACACGGTCTGGGCCAACACGGCGGCGTTGACGGCGGCGGGCCTGCTGCATGGGCTCGCCACGCCGCGCGGGCATGAGGTCGTGATGGGTCCGGACGGCCTGGCCACCGGCGAACTGCGCGAGTTCGAGGCCTTCGCGCCGATCATCGCGCTGGGCGGCGAGGCGCGTCTGGGCCTTGGCATTGCCACCGGGGGCGAGCCCTCGCCCTGGCCCAGCGACGCGGAACGGGCGATCGACCGCGCCAAGATCGCGCGCGGGCTGGCGCATTGCACCGCACATGGCATCACCTCGATGGTGAACATGGACGGCAACCGCTACACGCTGCAACTCTTGCGCGAGATGCAGGGGCTGGGCGATCTGACCGCGCGGGTCAAGGTGCCGTTCCACTTCAAGCCGTACATGGACCTCAAGGAACTGGCCCGCGCCGACGAGATGACGCGCGAGTTCGACGACGACTGGCTGACCTGCAACTTCGTCAAGATGTTCATGGATGGCGTGGTGGACAGCCGCACCGCCTACATGCTGAACGACTATCCCGACCAGCCGGGCCATCGCTCGGAGCCGCTGTTCCCGCCCGCCCGCTTTGCCGAGATCGCGACCGAGGTCGACCGGCGCGGGATGCAGATCGCCGTGCACTCGATCGGCGATGGCGCGGTGCGCACGGTGATCGACGGCTACGAGGCGGCGCGCAAGGCCAATGGCCCGCGCGACAGTCGCCACCGGATCGAGCACATCGAGCTGATCGACCGCGCCGACATTCCCCGCCTTGGCGCGCTGGGCATCGTCGCCTCGCTGCAACCGCCGCATCCGCCGGGGGCGATGGAGTTCGGGCTGGAGCCGACGCTGACCCGCCTCGGCCGCGCGCGCTGGAAAGACGCCTACCTGTGGAAGAGCCTTGCCGATGCGGGGGCGCCGCTGGCCTTCGCCTCGGACTGGCCGGTGACCGACGTGAACGTGCTGCGCGGCGTGCAGGCGGCGCTGACGCGGCAGCCCTACGCGGCGGACTGCACGGATGAACGGGTGGGGCTGCGCCCGACGCTGACGGCCTATACGGCGGGCGGCGCCTGGGCCGCGCACCGCGAACACCTGACCGGGCGGCTTGTGCCGGGGCTGGCGGCCGACCTCGTGCTGCTGGGCGCCAACATCGAGGTGACGGACCCCGGTGAGGTCGGCGCGATGGGTGTCGCGCTGACGGTCTGTGGCGGGCGCATCACCCATGCCGGGGCGGGATTCGCCGCCTGAGTCGGCGGATTCGGGGCGGGAATCGCATTCTATCAACGGCTTGGCCGAAAGCCCTGTGGGTAACTCGGCCAAGTGGCGGAACGGCAGGGCGGGTCGACGCAAGAAACCCCAAGAAACATTGGGGCTGACAAGAAATCGTCACGAAGCATGATTTTTCTTCTTGCGGCCATCGTTCGGTGGTCCTAAACACCGCCTCACCGAAGCGGAAGCGACGGTGCAGCGGGGCGGACGGAAGCGGAAGCGGAAGTTGGTTTCGGTGTTTGGAGATGAGGATGGCGGGCGCGCCGCGAGTAGAAGTG
>NZ_CBAICG010000024.1:0-57819 GCF_964715405.1 Solirhodobacter sp.
CACGTTCGGCCCGGCCCCCACCCCCATCGCGATCAGCGGGTCGAACGAGGGGTTCCAGGGGTCCAGAACGACGTGCCGGGTGATCCCGTCCTCGTCCGCCACCAAAAGCAGAAGCGGCGCCGTCACCGTCATCATGCGGAACGCGGCCACACTCGCGGCGTCGGCAAGCGGATCGCCATTCACCGCCAGCACGCGTTCGCCTTCGGTCAGCCCGGCGAGTTTGGCGACCCGGTCCGCCAGCAACCCGGTGATCCGGCCCTCGTCGTCGAGCGTCAGCCCGAGCTCGGTCGCCGCAAAACGGATCGGGCGCGCGGGCACCTCGGCCAACGGGTGACGGGTTGGCGGGCCGAGATCAAGCGTCACGGTCACGGCGCGGTGGTCGCGCAGCAGGACGGCCACGGCCTTTCCGTGCGGCGCCGCCGACTCCAGCAAGAACGCGATGTCGCCCGGCCGGGCCAGCACGCTGTGATCGATCTCGGTCACGATGTCGCCCGCCCTGAGGCCCGCCGCCGCCGCGATGCCGCCCGCTGTCACGCCGTCGACCAGTTCGCCCTGCCGCGGCACACCCAGAGCCAGCGCAATCTCACCGTCAACCGGGCGCACCCGCATGCCCAGCACCGGCACCGGTTGCAGCGTGCCCGCCATCAGACGCGGCACGATGTGCTGCAGATCCGCCACCGAGATCGCGAAGGAGAGGCCGATGAAATGGCGCGAGCCATCGACGATCTGGCTGTTCATCCCCAGCACGCGCCCCTCGGCATCCACCAGCGGCCCGCCGGAATTGCCGTTATTCACCGAGGCATCGTGCTGCACCAGCCGGATCGGCACCGATGGGTTCAACTGCCGGGGCCGGTCCGACGCCATGCCACGCGTCACGGTGAACTCGACCCCGAGCGGCGCACCCACGGCGTAGACGGTCTGCCCGAGTTCGGCAGGCCCCGGCGCGGGCGAGAGCCCGTGACCTTCGCCGCCCGGAACCTCCAGCACCGCCACATCGCGCGCCGGATCGCGGGCCAGCACGCGGGCGGTGGCCTCATGCCCGTCGGCGAAGGTCACGCTGACCTCGGCCTCGCCATAGACGACATGGGCGCAGGTCAGCGCGATGTGCCCGTCGCCCCAGAGGAAGGCCGAGCCGAGGAAGGTCTCGGTTTCGTCGGTCGAATGCACCACCAGCGTCGCGCCGATGGCGCGGGTCAGGCCGGGGATCGCGTCGGCCCGGGCCGCGTGCACCGCACCCATGCAAAGGGCGGCCGCCACCGCAACCGCCCCGATCGCGCCCCGACTGATCCGTTTGACCCGCATTGCAATTTCCCCGATGCCCCGATCCGAAAGGACACGGGTTCCGGCGAAATGGCAACGGGTGACAGCGTGTTCGGGCCGCTTCAGCCCGTCACTTCTGCGAGCTTGACGGTGCGCCCCTCGGCGACCGACATCAGCGCGGCCTCGGCCAGCGCCAGTGCGGCCAGACCATCCTCGCCCGAGGGGCTGGCCTTGCCCTTGCCCGAGGCGGCGGCGATGAAGGCGGCAATCTCGGCGGCATAGGCGTCGGTGTAGCGCGTCATGAAGAAGTCGTGCAGCGGCGGGCGGGTGTAGCCCTTGCCGGTGGCAACCTCGATCGACACCGCGCGCTGGTTCTCGGCCGACACGGCGCCCTTCGAGCCGTGCACCTCGATGCGCTGGTCGTAGCCATAGGTGGCGCGGCGCGAGTTCGAGATCATCGCCTGCTTGCCGGTCGCCGTCTTCAGCAGCACCTGCACCGAGTCGAAGTCGCCCGCCTTGCCGATGGCGGGATCGACCAGCACGGCGGCCGTCGCCGACACTTCCGTGATTTCCTCGCCCAGCAGGAACCGCGCCATGTCGAAGTCGTGGATCGTCATGTCGCGGAAGATGCCGCCGGAGCGGGCGATGTAGTCGAGCGGCGGGGCGCCGGGGTCGCGCGAGGTGATCGTCACCATCTCGACGTCGCCGATGGTGCCCGCGTCGATCTCGGCGCGGACGGCGGCGAAGTGGGGATCAAAGCGGCGGTTGAAGCCGACCATCAGCGTCGCCTTCGTCTGGCGCACGACCTTCAGGCAGTCTTTCACGCGGGCGAGCGACAGGTCGATCGGCTTTTCGCAGAAGATCGCCTTGCCCGCACGGGCAAAGCGTTCGATCAGGTCGGCGTGGGTGTCGGTCGGGGTGCAGATCACCACCGCGTCGATATCCTTATCGGCCTCGATCGCCTCGATCGTGCGGATCGCGCAGCCGTATTGGTCGGCGATCGCCTTGGCGGCGGCGGGCATGGCGTCGGCCACGGCGGCCAGCGTCGCGCCAGCGGTGCCGGTGATCGCCTTGGCATGGACCTTGCCGATGCGGCCCGCGCCCAGAAGTCCGAACCTGAGAGTCATGTCATCCTCGATGCTTGCGCCGGACGGGGCCGGCCTTTGGTGTTCCGTGTCGCGCCTATTCGGGATAGGCGCCAGCCACATTCTGGTCGAAGTCGATCAGCGCCCCGGTCATTACGCCGGATTGCGGACCGAGCAGATAGGCCGCGAGCCCCGCCACATGGTCGGGCTTCACCAGCATCCCCATCGGCTGGCGCGCCTCGGCGGCCGCCAGCCAGCCGTCCTGCGCGCCATGGTATTTGCGCTGCGTTTCATCCTCGCCGGGCGTATCCATCCAGCCGCAGTTGATGCCGTTCACCCGGATGCGGTGGCCGCGCAGGGCCTGCGCCGCGTTCTTGGTCACATTGGCCAGCGCCGCCTTCGACGCCGAATAGGGCGACAGGAACGACTGCCCGCAATGGATCACCATCGACAGGATGTTGACCGCCGCGGCCGGATGCCCGCCCGCCACCGCCAGTTGCGCGAACCGTTGCAGCGCGAAATAGGGGCCGCGCGCGTTCACCGCCATCACCCGGTCCCAGGCTTCGGGCGTGGTGTCCAGCACCGAGCCGCGATCCGTCGCCGCCGCCGCGTTGACCAGCGCCGTTACCGGCCCCATCCGCGCGGCGGTGCGGTCGATCAGCGCCGCGGCCTCTTCGGCGTTCGCCATGTCGGCGGGCAGGAAGCGCACATCGGCGCCGCTGTCGCGCAACGCTTTCGCCGCCTCCTCGCCCTTTGCCACTGCCCGGCCGGAAATCACCAGCCGCCCGCAGCCCTGCGCGATCAGCGCCTGCGCGATGGCAAGGCCCAGCCCCTGCGAGCCGCCGGTGATGACCGCAACCGTATCGGCGTGCGGCCGGTCAGGCGTAGGCGCCATTCTCGGCCCCTTTCACCCCGGTGATATAGGCCACGATGTCGTTGCCGTCGGTCTCGTCGCGGCGCAGCGACGCCACGATCCGGCCACGGCGGAACACCACGATGCGGTCGACCAGATCGAACACCTGGCGCAGGTTGTGGCTGATCAGGATCAGCGGCACGCCGCGCGCCTTCAGCCCCTTGATGATGTTTTCCACCTGTGCGGTTTCCTGCACGCCCAGCGCCGCCGTCGGTTCATCCATGATGATCAGCTTCGAGGCAAAGCTGGCCGCCCGCGCGATCGCCACGCATTGGCGCTGACCGCCCGACATGTTGCGGATGGTGTTGGACAGGTTCGGAATGCGCACCGCGGTCTTGTCGAGCGCCTCTTGCGTGCGTTCGCGCATCCGGCGCCGGTCGAGGATCGAGAACGGCCCGAGGTTCAGCTTGATTAGCTCGCGCCCGAGGAACAGGTTCGACGGCACGTCGAGGTCGTCGGCCAGCGCGAGGTTCTGGAACACCGTCTCGATGCCCGCCTCGCGCGCGGCGATCGGGTTGGCGAAGCTGACCTCCTTGCCGCCGAACCAGACCTTGCCGCCGGTGCGCTGTTCCACCCCGGTGATCTGGCGCACGAAGGTGGACTTGCCCGCCCCGTTGTCGCCCACCACCGCGATGTGCTCGCCATCGCGCAGGGTGAAGTTCGCGTCTTCCAGCGCGTGCACCCCGCCATAGCGTTTGGTCAGGCCGCGCGTTTCCAGGATGATGTCGCTCATGTCGCCCTCCTTACACGTCACGCGCGCGGCGCCGCTGCCGCCAGACATCGGAGACGACCGCGCCCACGATGATCACGCCCATCATCATGTCCTGATAATAGGCGTCGAGCCGGAGAAACGTGAACCCCGAGGTGATGACCCCCAGGATCAGCATCCCGAAGAACATCCCCACGATCGACCCGCGCCCGCCCGACAGCGAGACGCCGCCGATGACCGCCATGGTGATCGCCTTCAGTTCATACATCACGCCCATGCTGGCCTGCGCCGATTGCCCGCGCGACGACAGCACCACGCCGGCCAGTCCGGCCAGCGTGCCCGCGATCGCATAGACCAGCATCAGATGGCGTTCCACCTTGATGCCGGAAATGCGCGCCGCCTCGGCGTTCGAGCCGATCGCATAGGTGTGGTTGCCGTAAACAGTGAACTTCAGCGCCAGGTGGAACAGCACGGCGACGAACAGGAAGATGTAGACGGGCACCATCCCCGCGCCGAGGGCGATGTAGCCATGGGTCGGAAACGACACCGGCTGCCCCATGGTATACCAGTTCGCCACGCCGCGCGCGCTGACCATCATGCCCAGCGTCGCGATGAAGGGCGGTATTTTCGTGTAGGCGATCAGCGCGCCGTTGATCAGCCCGGCGCCCAGCCCGCAGGCCAGCCCGACCATCAGCGGCAGGATCACCGGCATGTCGGTCAGCGCGGGGTAGACCGCGCGCGCATAGGTCGAGACCTGCGCGAAGCTCATCGCGATCATCGCGGTGGCGCCGACGATCGAGCCAGAGGACAGGTCGATCCCGCCGGTGATGATCACCTGCGTCACGCCGACCGCGATGATCCCGATCACCGAGACCTGAAGGATCATGATCTGGAGCCGCTGATCGTTGATCAGAAAGCTTTGGCCCTGGAATATCCACCCCAGCGCCTCGAAGATCAGCGCGATGCCGACCAGCCCCAGAAAGACGTTGAATTCGGCCGGGCGCGCGCGGCGTTTTGGCCCTGCCGCCTGCGTCGCGGCTGATGTCGTGCTGGTCATTGCCAAAAACTCCTGGTCCGTTGCCCGGCCCGCCGGGCATCGGGGGAGCGGCTTGGCGCCGCTCCCCCTGGTTCCGTCTCCGTCAGGACGCGGAGATCAGTTCTTCGCCATGAACTTGGCCATGTTGTCCGGCGTCACCAGCTGGAACGGGATGTAGACCTTCTGGGCCACATCGCCGCCCTTGGCGAGCGTCAGCGCCGCATCGAGCGCGCCTTTGCCCTGCCCGGCGGCATCCTGGAACACCGTCACCTTCAGATCGCCCGCCTTCATCGAGGCCAGCGCGTCCTGCGTGGCATCGACGCCGCCGATGATCGTCTTCGACGTGTCCACGCCCGCCGCCTTCAGCGCCAGCAGCGCGCCGATCGCCATCTCGTCGTTGTTGGCGACGATCGCGTCATACTTGACGCCCGACGACAGCCAGTTGGTCATCAGGTCCTGCGCCTCGGTGCGCGACCAGTTCGCGGTCTGCTCCTGCACGATCTTGATGAACTTGCAGTCGTCGGTCGCGATCACTTCGTGGATGTCCTTGGTGCGCTGCACGGCGGCCTGGTTCGACAACTCGCCCATCATCACCAGGATGTTCGCGCCCGAGCCTTTGCCCGCGTCCTTCAAGAGCTTGCAGACCTGCTTGGTCTCCAGCGTGCCCGAGTCGGCTTCGTTCGAGGCGACGAAGGCCTGGCCCTTCGGCAGCGTGTCGACGTTCACCGGCTGGCGGTTCACGAACACCAGCGGGATCTTCGCCGCGGCGGCCGCGTCGGTCATCGCCTGGGTCGCCGAGGTGTCGACCGGGTTCACGATGATCGCATCGACCTTCGAGGCGATGAAGTTCTGCACCTGGCTCAGCTGCTTGCCGGTGTCGTTGCCGGCATCCTCGATCTGCACGGTCGTGCCGGGCAGGGTCTTGGCGTAGTCCGACATGCCGTTGCGCAGCACGGTCAGGAAGTTGTCATCGAACTTCGCCATCGACACGCCGACATTGGCGGCCATGGCCGAGGTCGACATCAGCGCGGCAAAGCCGGCAATCATCAGGGTCTTTTTCATCAGTTTCTCCTCCACTGTCGGTGTCCGGCCCACCGTTCTCTCCCGCCGGAGCGCCCATTTTCGGGCGGCTGTTCCGTATCCGCCGTCAGGCTGCCACTTGGACAACCTGGCTGCGGATGAACTCCATCGACCGCGCCAGCGCCGGTGTCGCGTCTTCGAGCGCATGCACCGAGGCCGCGAACGGCTCATAGCTGATCGGGCCGGTGTAGCCCGCGTCCAGCAGCGCGCGGATCTGGGCGATGTTGCCCAATCGGTCATCTTCGTCGACCAGCACCCGGTGACCGTCGCGCATATCCGCCACGGCAACCGAGGGGTCGGTCACGCCCGAGACATGGACAATGCCGGTGTGTTCGGGGAACAGCCTGCCGCCGCCCGCAAGGTGGTGGTGGAACGTGTCGTGCACCAGCCGGTAGGTATCGGCCCCGCCGACCGCCTCGATCGCCTCCACCGCCTCTGCCTTGGACCGCAGCGAGCAGATCTCGAAGCCCAGCGGTTCGACCATCGCCTTCAGACTATGCGCACGCAGCATCGGCAGCAACTCGCCCAGCGCCAGCTTCAGCGCCTTCTGCCGCACGCCGTTTTCGGTGCCCACGTTGTCGTTGCGCGGGATCAGGCTGACCGCCTCGGCGCCGCTGGCCACCGCGATCTTCATCAGCGCCTCGGCTTCGGCCCGCTTGGTCTCGGACCAGTCGTTGAACATCTTCACCTCGGCCAGCGCCAGGATGCGCAGCCCCTTCGCCGCCGCCGCCGCCTTCACGGCCGCCGGATCGGCGCCCTCGTAAAGCGGGCGGCCAAGGTCGTTGCGGAATTCCACCCCGACGCAGCCCAAGGCCGCCGCCAGATCAAGGAACGCCCCGAAGGACAGGCGCGGCGCGGTCATGTGGTTCAGCGCGAAAGGCAGGGTCAACGCAGTCTCCCAAGGGTTCGACACCGTGATCCGGCGCCATGTGGAATTGATATTCTATTTTTGAACGCTTTCAACTGAAAAATTCCAAAATCAATCGGGGCGCTGAATTCCTTGAGAGATTTCCATCAGGCACCCCAAGGCTGGATGCGACTCGCTCGGTCAGGAAGGATATTCGCCCATCCTGCGATTCGCGCGGCACTCAAACTGACTCCTGCACGTGAATATCCGGCGGCAGGAAGTGCTGCGCCGGGGCCGCCCCCGGCCCCTCGGTAGCCGCCCGCACCATCAGCGCCACCAGATCACGGCAGAGCTTTTCCAGCGGCGTGTCCACCACCATTGTCACCACCCCCTCGGCCAACCCAGCCCGCGAATCCGCGGTCAGCGCACTGACCACCAGTGCCACCTGGCGGCCCCGCCCCGATTCGCGCAGCGCCGCGATCGCGCCCTCCATCCCGCCACCGGCGACGTAGATGCCGCGCAGATCGGGATGCCGCGCCAACAGGCCCAGCGTCGCATCGTAGGTCAGTTGCCGGGTTTCCAGGTTCACCAGCGTCTCCAGCACCTGGATCTGCGGCGCGGCCTCGCGCAGATAGGCGCGGAAACCCGTCTCGCGCAGTTCGTGCCCGTGCCAGCGGTAGCCGCCGACGAAGACTGCCACCCTGCCCGGCCCGCGCGCGGCCAGCGCCGTCAGCCAGGCCGCCGTCCGCCCGACCTTGAGGTTGTTCAGCCCCAGATAGCCCGCCCGCACGCCCTGCGCGAAATCCGACAGGAGCGAGAACACCTGCACCCCCTTGCCGCGCAGATCCTCCACCGCCGCCGTGACTTCGGGGTGGTTGACCGCCGTCGCCGCCAGCACGTCGCAGCGCCCGGCCATCGCGCGCAAGAGCCCCGCCATTTCCGACGGCGCCTGACTGACCGAGAATTCCAGGATCAACCGCCCGCGCGCGCCCTCAGCCCGCGCCACCGCCCGGTGCAGTTCTTCCGCGAACGCCTTGTAGAAATCCTGCCCCTGCTTGTGCAGCACGACGCCGAACCGCACCTCGGGCAGCAGCGCCGCATCGCCCGCCAGCCGTCGTGCCGCCGGATGCCCGATCCGGGCCGCCGCCTCCACCACGCGGGCGCGCGTCGCGGGCTTCACCGCTTCGCGCCCGTTCAGCACGCGGTCCACCGTGGCAACCGACACGCCCGCCGCCGCCGCCAGTTCATTCAGTCCCGGCCGTCGCGCCATTGCCTGCTCCTGATGAGAACTCATCAAATCCGCGCTTCACCCTGACGAGATTTGATGGGAATTTCCAGTCCATCAGTTCCAGAAATGGAACGAATCTTCTACGATGCCCCCAAGCGCCGGCGATCCGGCCGGAATGGAGAAGACCGTCATGGCCAAAAGAGACTACAGCCTGCTGGGCGAAGATGCGCGCCGTGCCGTGGAAACCGGCCTGGCGGCGGCCGATTGGTATCACACCGACGTTTCCCGCAAGGACATGAAGGCGCTGATGCAGCGGTCCAACATGCCCGCGATCCGCGACACGATCATCCTTTACGGCTGCATGATCGTCTTCGCGGGCATCGGCATCGCGCTTTGGCCGTCGTGGTGGTCGGCGCCGTTCTGGCTGGCCTACGGCGTGCTTTACGGTTCGGCGTCGGACTCGCGCTGGCACGAATCCTCGCACGGCACCGCCTTCAAGACCGGCTGGATGAACGACGTGGTCTACAACATCGCCAGCTTCATGATCGTGCGCAACCCGGTGACCTGGCGCTGGAGCCATGCGCGCCACCACACCGACACCTACATCGTCGGCCGCGACCCCGAGATCGCGATCATGCGCCCGCCGGAGTTCGCCCGCCTGATCGCCAACTTCTTCGGCCTGGTCGATGCCTGGAACGGCTGGGGCCGGATGCTGCTGAACGCCTCGGGCACCATCCACCCGGAAGAGGCCACCTTCATTCCCGCCTCGGAACAGCCCAAGGTGATCCGCGTGGCCCGCATCTGGGTGGCGATTTACGCCGTGACCATCGCGCTGGCGGTCTGGATGCACTCGATCCTGCCCTTGATGGTGATCGGCCTGCCCCGCCTCTATGGCGCCTGGCACCATGTGATGACCGGCCTGCTGCAGCACGGCGGGCTGGCCGACAACGTCATCGACCACCGGCTGAACAGCCGAACCGTCTACATGAACCCGATCAGCCGGTTCATCTACTGGAACATGAACTACCATGTCGAACACCACATGTTCCCGATGGTGCCCTATCATGCGCTGCCAAAGCTGCACGCGATGATCAAGCACGACCTGCCCGCGCCGAACCGCTCGATCGCCGAGGGAATGCGCGAGATGTGGCCCGCGATCCGCCGTCAGTTGGCGAGCGAGGAGTATTTCCTCAAACGCGAGCTGCCGTCGACCGCCCGGCCCTACCGCGAGGATCTGCACGCCGCCGCCCTCGGCACCGCCGCCGCGTAACCGACCCGAACAGCCCGACCTGCCCCGATCAGAAGGACCGACGACCATGCCCCAATGGGTAGATGCCTGCGCGACCGACGATGTTGAGCCCGAAGACGTCATCCGCTTTGACCACGGCGGCAAGACCTACGCGATCTACCGCAGCCCCGACGACGCATGGTTCTGCACCGACGGGCTGTGCAGCCACGAGCAGATCCACCTCGCCGACGGGCTGGTGATGGACTATGTGATCGAGTGCCCCAAGCACAACGGCCAGTTCGACTATCGCACCGGCGCCGCCAAGCGCGCGCCGGTCTGCATCAACCTCGCGACCTACCCGGCCAGGGCCGAGGGCGGCCGCGTGCTGATCGAGGTGTCGTGATGGCCCGCCGCCCCACCATCGCCGATCTGCTGTCCCGCCGCGACGCACGCCCGCTGCCGATGCTGCGCGTCGAAACGCTCGACGAGGCCCGCGCCGCCGCCCGCGCCGGTGTTGCGATGCTCTCGGTCTCGCCGTCGATGATGCTCGATCCGCGCTTTCGCGACGCCGCGCCGGACGCCTTCGCGATCCCCGGCGAGAACTTCTACGAGATCGGCGGGCCGGGCGATTTCCTGAAATGGGCGCTGCCGCTCTATAAGGCGGGGGCCGATGCGGTCTACTGCTCGGGCAGCCTGGCCACTGTGCGTCTGCTGGCCGAACACGCGATCCCGGTTTGCGGCCATGTCGGGCTGATCCCCTCGAAATGCACCTGGACCGGCGGCTTCAAGGCGGTCGGCAAGACGCTGGAGACGGCGAAGCTGGTCTGGTCGCAGATTCGCGCGCTGGAGGAAGCGGGCGCTTTTGCCGCCGAGATCGAGGTCGTGCCGCATTCCGTCGCGGCCCTGATCGCGGAACGCACGTCGCTGTTCCTGATCTCGATGGGCGCAGGGCCGGGCATGGGGGCGCAGTACCTCTTTGCCGATGACGTGCTGGGGCAGAACACCGGCCACATTCCCCGCCACGCCAAGGTCTACCGCGACTTCGCCGCCGAATATGCGCGGTTGCAGCAAGAACGGGTCGCCGCCTTCGGCGAATTCGTGTCGGACGTGAAAGACGGCAACTATCCGGGGCCGCAGCATGTCGTGGACGGAAATGAAGAAGTCCTGGGCGCGTTCCGCGAGTGGCTGGACGCCGAGGGTTGACGGAACCGCCGGGGGGCTTTTCGCCCCCCGACCCCCCCGAGGATATTTCAGGACCGAAAGGCAGGGCGCGGGGCTATTCCTGCGCCCTCAGGATCTGTGCCGGGCGCGCAGCGAGCGGGCGCAGCGCGAAGATCAGCCCGGCGAGCAGCGTGGCCGCGATGCCCCCCGCCACGATCGAGAGCGCCGAGACCGCCTCGAACCGGTAGGGCACCTGCATCACGAAGCGCATCACCGCCCACCCGGCGAGCCCGCCCGCGACGATCGCCACCAGCCCCGCCGCCGCGCCAAGGATCGCGGCACGCAACGCGAAGCTGGCAAGGATGGTGCCGCGCGTGGCGCCCAGCGTCTTGAGCACCGCCGCCTCGTAAAGCCGGGCGCGCTCGCCTGCCGCCGCCGCGCCGATCAGCACGATGAAGCCGGTCAGCAGGGTCGCCGCCGCCGCCCAGGCGGTGGCCGAGGCGATGGCGGACAGCGCCTGCGACACCTGCGCGATGGCGTCACGGACGCGGATCGCGGTGATGTTGGGGTAGGCATTTGCGAGGTCGCGCAGGATCGCGGCCTCGGCCTCGGGGCGGCAGTAGACGGTGGCAATGTCGGTATGCGGCGCGCCCGCCAGCGCGGCGGGGTCGATCGACAGGATGAAGCCGATGCCCGCGGTCTGGAAGTTCACGTCGCGAAACGAGGTGATTGTGCCGGTGATATCGCGCCCGAGGATGTTCACCGTCAGGGTGTCGCCCAGCTTCAGCCCCATCTCGGCGCCTTCCCTGGCGGCAAAGCTGATCTGCGGCGCGCCATCGTAACCGGCGGGCCACCATTGCCCCGCCGTCACTTTCGCGTTGTCGGGGGGCGCGTCGGACATCGTCACGCCCCGATCGCCCTTCAGCACCCAATGGGCGCCCGCGACCTCTTGCGCCGGCTTGCCGTCGATCTGCGTGATGATGCCGCGCAGCATCGGCGCGGTTTCCACCCGGCTGACCCCCGGATCGGTCTGCAGCCGGGTCATGAAGCCCTGCAACTGATCGGGCTGGATGTCGACGAAGTAGTAGCTGGGCGCGCGCTCCGGCAGGTCGGTCTGGATCGCGGCGCGCAGGTTGCCGTCGATCTGCCCCACGGCCGCCAGCACCGACAACCCGAGACCGAGCGACAGGATGACCGAGGCCGCTTCCTCGCGCGGCCCGCCGATGGCGCCCAGCGCCAGCCGCAGCGCGGTGCGCCCGTGCAGCGCCCGCGACCGGGCCAGCCACCGCGCCAGCCGCCGCACCGCGACGGACGCCAGCACCAGCACCGCCAGCGCCGCCAGCACCCCCGCCGCCGACCACAGCGTGAGCCTTGCCACGCCCGAAAAGAGCGCCGCGCCGCCGATCAGCGCGACCACCAGCAGGGCCAGCGCGATCAGGTAGCGCGCGCGCGGCCAGCCCCGCCCGCCGCTGCCCTCGCGATAAAGTGCGGCCGCACGCACCTGTTCGGTGCGGGCCAGCGGCCAGAGCGTGAAGATCAGCGCGGTCAGGATGCCGTAGATCGCCGCCTCGACCAGCGGCTCGGGGTAGATGCCGAAGGCGACCGGGAAGGGCAGCGAGGCCGCGATCACCGGGGCGAGCAGGGTCACCGCCGCCGCCCCGAGGGCCACGCCCAGCGCGACGCCCAGCAATGTCAGCGCCGCGATCTGCAAAAGGTAGGTCAGGAAGATCGTGCCGCCCTCGGCGCCCAGCGTCTTCAGCGTGGCGATCGTGGCGGTCTTGCGCTCCAGATAGGCCCGCACCGCGGCCGAGACGCCAACGCCGCCCACCGCCAGCCCGGCAAGGCCGACCAGCACCAGAAACGAGCCGATCCGCTGCACGAATTCGGAAATCCCCGGCGCGGCGTTGCGCTTGTCGGTCCAGCGCAGCCCGCTGGCCTTGAACGCCGTTTCGGCCTCGCGCTTCAGGTGCGGCAGGTTTTCGCCGGGTTTCAGCAGCAGCCGGTATTTGGTGTCGAACAGCGTGCCGGGTTTCAGCAGGCCCGATGCGGCAAGGTCCGCCGTCTGGACGATCGTGCGCGGACCAAAGCCGAAGCCCGCGGTGGCACTGTCGGGTTCGCTCACCAGCACCGCCGACAGGTGGAACGCCTGCGTGCCGAGCTTGAAGCCGTCACCCGGTTTCAGCCCCAGCCGTGCGCTGAGCACGCCGTCCATCACCGCGCCGGGCAGCCCGTCCTGCGCGGCCAGCGCCGCCGCCATCGGCATCGGCGGATCCAGCGTCACCGCCCCGGTCAGCGGGTAAAGCCCGTCCACCCCCTTCACGTCGGTCAGCGCGCGCTGCGCCGTGGCGCCATCGCCCACCACGGCCATCGAGCGGAAGGTGACCGCCTCGGACACCGCCGCGGCATGGGCGTGCATGAACGCAAGCTCGGCATCGCCCGCGTGGCGATAGGTGAACTCCAGTTCGGCATCGCCGCCCAGCAGCACCGCGCCCTGATCGCTCAGCCCGCCGCTGATCGCCGCGCGCACAAGGCCCACCGCCGCGATGGCGGCCACGCCCAGCGCGAGGCAGGCGAGGAACACCCGAAACCCCGCAAGGCCACCGCGCAACTCGCGCCGCGCGATGCGGGCCGCCAGCCGCAGGGTCATTCCGCCGCGCGCCGCAGCGCCTCGCCCTCGATCCGGCCATCGGCCAGCCGCACGATCCGGTCGCAGCGTTCGGCCAGTTCCGGCGCATGGGTCACCAGCACCAGCGTCGCCCCATGCGCATCGCGCAGACCGAACAGAAGGTCCATGATCGCAGCACCATTCGCGCTGTCGAGGTTGCCGGTCGGCTCATCGGCCAGCAGGATCGCGGGCCGGGGCGCGGCCGCACGGGCCAGCGCCACGCGCTGCTGCTCGCCCCCCGATAACTGGCCGGGGTAGTGCCCGGTGCGCGCGCCAAGACCCACTGCCGCAAGTTCGGCCGCCGCCCGGTCGAACGCATCCGCCACCCCGGCCAGTTCCAGCGGCAGGGCCACATTCTCCAGCGCGGTCATCGTCGGAATCAGGTGGAAGGACTGGAACACCACCCCCATATTGCGTCTGCGGAACCGGGCCAGCGCGTCTTCGTCCATCGTCGTCAGGTCATGGCCAAGCGCCATCACGCTGCCGCCGGTGGCGCGTTCGAGCCCGCCCATGAGCATGAGGAGTGACGATTTGCCCGATCCCGACGGCCCCACCAGCCCCAGCGTTTCGCCGCGCGCCACGTTCAGCGTGATGCCCTTCAGGATCTCCACCGTCCCGGCATTGCCGCGCAGGCTCAGCCGCGCCTCGTCAAGGGACAGAACGGGGTCGGTCATCGCGCGCCTCCTGCGGGGGATACCCTTGGCATATGGGTCAATCGCCCGCCTGCGCAACCACAGTTTCGTGATGCTGCTGGCGCTTGTCGCCGCACTTCCGGCCGCCGCGGCGCCGCTGCATCTGATCGCGCTTGGCGACAGCCTGACGCAGGGGTTCGGTCTGCTGCCCGAGGATGGGCTGGTGCCGCAGTTGCAGGACTGGTTGCAGGCGCATGGCCATGATGTGACGGTGCTGAACGCGGGCGTTTCCGGCGATACCTCGGCGGGCGGGCGATCGCGCATCGACTGGACGCTGGCGGGCGGCGGCGATGCAATCATCGTGGAACTGGGCGGTAACGATCTGTTGCGCGGCATCGACCCGGCCGCCACGCGCGACAACCTTGATGCGATCCTGAAGGCCGCCAGCGCCAAGGGCCTGCCGATCCTGCTGATCGGGCTCAGCGCGCCGGGCAACTTCGGCGCCGACTATCAGACCGCGTTCGACGCGATCTACCCCGACCTTGCCGCGAAATACCACGCGATGCTGGTTGCGAATTTCTTCGCGCCGCTGACGGCGGGCACCGACCGCGCCGCCGCGATGAAGGCCGACATGCAGGAGGACGGCATCCACCCCAACGCGGCGGGCGTCAGGATCATCGTCGACGCGCTTGGCCCGCAGGTGGTGCAGCTTCTGGCCCGCGTCGGGGCGCCCGCAACCAATTGAACGCCGCTTGAAGCCCGCCGCGCCGCGTGAAAAGCTTGGGCCGACAGGGAGGGCGCAGCATGGACCTGATCGCGGAATTGCGCGCGGCACTGGGTGACGCGCAGGTGCTGACCGGCGCTGATGCCGCGCGAAAGGCGCAGGATCCGACCGGCAAATACCGCTGGCAGCCGCTGGCGCTGGTGCGCCCCGCCGATACCGTCGAGGTGGCGGCCGTGCTGCGGCTGGCGGGCGCGGCGGGGGCGGCGGTCGTGCCGGTTTCCGGCAACACCGGGCTGGCGGGCGGCACCAGGGCCGAAGGGGCGATCATGCTGTCGCTTGAACGGATGAACCGCATCCGCGAGATCCGGCCCGACGCGCGGGTGGCAGTGGTCGAGGCGGGTGTGGTGCTGTCGCGCCTCCATGAGGCGGCGGAGGCGCACGGCCTTTACTTCCCGCTCTGGTTCGGCGCGCGCGGCTCGGCGATGGTGGGGGGCGCGCTCTCGACCAACGCGGGCGGCTCGAACGTGCTGCGCTATGGCAATACCCGCGCGCTTTGCCTTGGGCTGGAGGTCGTGCTGGCCGACGGCCGGGTGATGAACCTGATGGGCGCGCTGCACAAGGACAACTCGGGCCTCGACCTGAAAGACCTGTTCATCGGGGCCGAGGGCACGCTGGGCGTGATCACCGCCGCCGTGCTGAAACTGGTGCCGAAACCCGCGGCCTATGCCACCGCGATGGTGGCCGTGCCCTCGCTGCCCGCCGCACTCGACCTGTTGAACCGGCTGCAATCGGCCACCGGGGGCGCGGTCGAGGCGTTTGAATACATGCCGCGCAGCTACATGGAGCGCTATGCGATCTGCAACCCGAAGGCCCGGCCCCCGTTTGCCGAAACCCACGAGGTCACGATCCTGGTCGAAGTCGGCGCCACCGCCCCGCGCGACGCGGTGCCTGGCCCGGATGGCACCGTGCCGGTGGTCGCCCTGCTGGAAGCGACATTGGAGGCGATGATGGCACAGGGGCTGGTGCTGGACGGGGTTGTCGCCCGCACCGGCGCGCAACGCACCGAGATGTGGGCGCGCCGCGAAGCCGCCGCCGCGATCACCTTCACACGTCAGCCGCTGGTGGACAACGACATCGCCGTGCCGCTGGACAAGGTGGAAACCTTCGTGCGCCGGATGGAACAGCGCCTGCCCGAGGTCGACCCCGGCGCCGAGTCGATCACCGTCGCCCATCTTGGCGACGGCAACCTGCATTACACCGTCTGGCCCACCTCGGGCGACGCCGCGCTGCACGACCGCCTGCGCGAGGCGGTCGAGGATATCGTGGCCGAGCTTGGCGGCAGCTTTTCCGCCGAGCATGGCGTCGGCACCTCGAAGCTGACCACGATGACGCGGCGCAAGGATCCGGTGGCGCTGGACGTGATGCGGGCGATCAAGACTGCGCTGGACCCGCAGGGGTTGCTGAACCCCGGCAAGGTCATGCCCTGACCCCTGACCAGACAAGAGCATACCAAGATGACCCTGATCGCCGGCCTGCGTGCCGTCGCCTTCGACCCGATCCTGCGGCTTGCGACCCTTGCGCTGATCTGCTGGGGCATCGTTTCGGCCTCGGTCGCCCCCTATCAGTCGCTGATCGCGATCCGGCTGCTGCATTTCTCGCCCACCGCCTATGCGGCGGTGCTGGTGGTGGCGGCGCTGGTCTCGGTCTCGTCGGCGGTGGCGGCGGGATTGCTGGCCGACCAGTATGCCAGGCGGCGCCGGGTGGCGGTGGTGCTGGCGATCAGCCTGTTGTCCGGCGTGGCGCTGATGCGGCTCTTGCCCTCGGCGCCCAGTTTCGCGCTGACCCACGGGCTGTTCCTGCCCGCCGCGGCGGGGCTCTTCGGGCAACTTTTCGCGCTGGTCCGCATCGCCACCGCGCACCGCCCGGCGGTGGAGCGCGACCGGATCGCCGCGCTGACCCGCGCCTTCGTCTCGCTGCCCTTCGTCACCGTGCTGCCGATCTGGGCGCTGGCGGTGCGCGCGGGCGTGCCGCTGCTCGATACCTATTCGCTGGGACTGGTCGCCGCGTTGCTGGGCCTCGGGCTGACCGTGACATCCTGGCCCGCCGACGATGCCCTGCCGTCAAACCGCGCCTCGGGCCTCAGCTTCCGGGCCGGGCTGGCGGAACTGGCGCACCCGTCGGTGGTGGTGCGCATCTGCGCGCTGGGGCTGACGGTTTCGGGCGTCAACCTTTACATGACGCTGCTGGGCCCGATGTTCACCGCCAGCGGGCGCAACGACGGGGTGGTGGCACTGTTCGCCGGGCTGGTGGCGGGGCTTGAAATCCCCTCGATGATGGTGGGGGCCAGCCTCGTGGCGCGCGTTCCCAAGACCTGGGTGATCGGCCTGGGTGCGCTGATCCACGCCGGGTTCATGGTCGGTTTCGCGCTGTCGTCGCACATCGGGCCGGTGCTGTGGCTGACGCTGCCGGCCGGCTTTGGCGCGGGGCTTTTGCTGACGATCCCGCTGGGCTATGCTCAGGATCTGCTCGGCCATCGGCCCGGCGCCGGGGGCGCACTGATCGCGGTGCACCAGTTCCTGAACGCGGCCTTCGGCGCGCTGGCCTTCCTGATCGGCATCAAGGCCGGGGGCTACGCGGTGGCCGCGATGGTCGGGGCGGCCTTCTGCCTTACCGGCGCCGGTGGTTTGCTGATTCTTGACCGGGCCGCCACGGCCGCCCCTTCGAAAGGACCGTTGTGATGACTGAAACGCTTCGCCGCCTCGTGCTCGCCTCCCGCCCCGAGGGCAAACCGGGGCTGGAGAACTTTCGACTGGAAACCGCTCCGCTGCCCGACCCGGCCGAGGGGCAGTTCCTTGCCCGCACGCTGTGGCTGTCGCTTGACCCCTACATGCGCGGCCGGATGAGCGCGGCGCCCAGCTACGCCAAACCCGTGGAGATCGGCGCCACGATGGAAGGGGCCTGCGTCGCCGAGGTCACCACCTCGCGCCACCCCGGTTTCGCGCCGGGTGACATCGTGCTGGCACAACTGGGCTGGGCCTCGCACGGGATCTCGGACGGCACGGGGGTGCGCAAGATCGACCCGACCATCGCGCCGGTCTCCACCGCGCTCGGCGTGCTGGGGATGCCCGGCCTGACTGCTTGGGTCGGCCTGAACGACATCGCGGGCGCCAAGGCGGGCGAGACCATCGTCGTTTCCGCCGCCACCGGCGCGGTCGGAAGCCTTGTCGGCCAACTGGCCAAACGCAAGGGGATGCGGGTGATCGGCGTCGCGGGCGGCGCCGACAAATGCGCCTATGCGGTGGAAACGCTGGGCTACGACATCTGCCTGAACCATCGCGGCGCCGACGCGCGCACGCTGCAATCGCAGATCGCCGAAGCGGCACCGAAGGGTGTCGATGTCTATTTCGAAAACGTCGGCGGCACCGTGCTGGAGGCGGTGTTGCCCACCTTCAACACCCACGCGCGCATCGCCCTGTGCGGCATGATCGCCTGGTATTCCGGCGTGGTGGAACGGCCGCTGCCCGCCCCCGTGCTGTGGGGCGCGATCCTGCGGCAGCGGCTGAAGGTGCAGGGCTTCATCATCTCGGACCACTGGAACCGCCTGCCCGCCTTCCTCGCCGAGGTGGCGCCTTTGGTGAAGGACGGCACCATCCGCTACCGCGAAACCGTGGCCGAGGGGCTGGAGGCGGCGCCCGAGGCGTTCCTGCGGCTGCTGGAAGGCGCCAACTTGGGCAAGCAACTGGTGCGTGTCGCGCAAGGGTGATTGCGCGGCACTTGCCAAACCCCGACCGGGCGGAAAGGATGCCGCCAAACCGCGTCAACCGCAGGACAGATCATGCCCGGACCCAGCGATCACATCTTCATCGTCGGGGGCACCTCGGGCCTCGGGCTTGCGCTCGCCACGGCGGCGCAGGCGCTTGGGGCCCGCGTCACCATCGCCGGGCGCGGCGCCGACCGGGTGGCCGGGATCGCGGCGCAGATCGGGCCGGGCGTGCGCGGCGTGGCGATCGACCTTGAGGACTCGGCCTCGATCGTTGCGGCACTGACGGGCGACACGCCGATCACCCATCTGGTGCTGACGCCGGTCTATCCCGGCAACCAGTCGATCCGCGCCTTCGACGCGGCCGAGGCGGCGCGGGCGGCGCAGGTCAAGATCGTGGCCTTCGCCGAAATCGTGAACGCCGCCCTGCCCCGGCTGAGGCCCGAGTCCTCGATCACCCTGTTCGGCGGGCTGGCCAAGGGGCGGCCCTATCCCGGCTCGACGATGGTCAGCGTGGTGAACGGCGGCATGATCGGGCTGGCCAACACGCTGGTGGTGGAACTGGCGCCGATCCGGGTCAACGGCATCTCGCCCGGCGTGGTGGGCGACTCGCCGCGCTGGGTCAAGCGCGCGGCCGAAGGCGCGGCGGCGGCGGTGGAGGCGATGCGGCAACGCACGCCCACCAAGCGGCTGGCGACGGTGGAAGATATCGTCCACGGCGTGTTCTTCCTGATGGACAACCGCGCCGCCAACGGCATCGACCTGCAACTGGATGGCGGCATCCAACTGGTCTGATCAGCCCTTCCAGTCGAAGAAGCCCTTGGGCGCGCGCGCCAGCAGCCGCGCCGCCAGATCGCGTCCCAGCGCCGCGCCATCGGCCACAGGGGCGCGACCTTCGTCGGTCAGGCTTTCCGAGCCATCGGGGCGCAGAATCTCGCCGCGCAGCCAGAGTGTGCCGCCCTCCAGCACCGCTAGCCCGGCGATCGGCGTTTCGCACGACCCGTCCAGCCCCGCCAGCATCGCCCGTTCCGCCGCCAGCCGCTGCCCGGTGGGGCCGTCGGCGATGGCCGCCAGCATCCCGGCGGCGCGACCGTCCGCCGTGCGCCGTTCGATCCCGATCGCGCCCTGCGCCACGGCGGGCAACATCTCCTCGGGCGCAATCGGCGACCGCGCCGCCTGCGCCATCCCCAGCCGGTTCAGCCCCGCCATTGCCAGGAAAGTGGCCACCGCCACGCCTTCGTCCAGCTTGCGCATCCGGGTCTGCACGTTGCCGCGAAACTCCACCACCTGCAAATCCGGCCGCCGCAGCTTCAGTTGCGCCCGCCGCCGCAGGCTGGACGTGCCCACCACGGCGCCCTGCGGCAGATCGACCAGCCGCGCGACAGTGGGCGAGACGAAGGCATCGCGCACATCCTCGCGCGGCAGGTAGCAATCGAGCAGCAGCCCATCCGGCTGCACCGTCGGCATGTCCTTCATCGAGTGCACCGCGATGTCGATGGAACCGTCGAGCAGCGCCTCCTCGATCTCGCGGGTAAAGAGGCCCTTGCCGCCGATCTCGCGCAGCGCCTTGTCCTGCACCATGTCGCCGGTGACCTTGATCACCACGATCTCGAACGCCGCCTCGGGCAGGCCATGCGCGGCGCTCAGCCGGTCGCGCGTCTCGTGCGCCTGCGCCAGAGCCAGCGGCGAGCCGCGGGTGCCGATGCGGAAGGGCTGGGCGGGGGAGGGGAGCGGATGCGTCATGAGGCCTAGGCTTAGCCAAAGCGACCGGGCACGACAATGCCCGTGACCGCCCTTAATGCGTCAGCAGCGGCCACAGCGTCGCGACCAGCAGCCCGGCCATCACCCAGTTGAACACTTGCAGGTGGCGCGGGTCGGTCAGCACGCGGCGCATCTGCTGGCCCAGCACGACCCAGGCGCCGCAGGACGGCAGGTTGACCGCGCCGAAGATCACCGCCACCAGCAGCACCGCCGCAATCCCCGGCCCGGCAAGGTAGGCCGTCATCGCCGTCATCCCCATCGCCCAGGCCTTGGGGTTCACCCACTGGAAGGCGCAGGCCTGCAGGAAGGTCATGGGCTTGCCCTCTTCCACCATGCCGGGCGGCGGCGAGTGCGCGATCTTCCAGGCCAGCCACAGCATGTAGACCAGGCTCGCCGCCTTCAGCACCAGCCGCAGGGGCGGCCACAGATCGAACAGCCGCGCCAGACCCAGCCCGATCAGCGCGATCATGAAAACGAAGCCGAACGTCACCCCCAGCAGGTGCGGCACCGTGCGGCGAAAGCCGAAATTGGCGCCCGAGGTCATCAGCATCAGGTTGTTCGGCCCCGGCGTGATCGAGGTGACGAAGCCGAAGCCGACAAGGGCGGTAAGGATGTCATATGTCATGCGCGCAATATTATGCGAACCTGTGCGCAATGGGGTTGCCAAGATGCGCGCCCTTGCGGCATCTCTGCAATCCATGACCGATATCGACCCCATCAACGCCCGCATATTGCGCGAGCTTTCCAGAAACGGCCGCCTCGCCAATCTGGAACTGGCCGAACGGGTGGGCCTGTCGCCCTCCGCCTGCTTGCGCCGGGTGCAGGAACTGGAGCGGCGCGGAGTGATCAAGGGCTACCGCGCCGTCATCGACCCGGCGGCCACCGGCGGCGGCTTCACCGCCTACGTCGCCGTCGGGCTAAGCGAGCACACCAAGCCCGCGCAACTGGCGTTCGAGCGCGCGATGGCGCTCAGCCCGCTGGTGCGTGAGTGTCACAACGTCACCGGGGCCATCGAGTACCTGCTGCGCGTCGAGGTGCCCGACATCGCCGCCTACAAGCTCTTTCACGCCGAAACGCTGGGCACCCTGCCGCAGGTGACCTCGATCACCTCTTATGTGGTGATGGATTCGCCCAAGGACGAACGGGCATAGAGGCCGGGGCCCGATGCGGCCCCGGCCTTGAGCAGTCAGGGGACGATATGCATCCCGTTGGAATCCTGGATCACGCGCACTTGCTGACCGACGTAGAGGTTCTGGCCGTCCTGAATGATCTGGACAACTCCGCCCTGCCGCAACCGCACCGTCCACTGCCGCGAGACGCGCACGTTCTGGCCGTTGTCGGCCAGCGCGCTGCCCGCCATTGCGCCGCCGATGGCGCCAATGCCGGTCATCGCGGTCTTGCCGCCGCCCTTGCCGAACTGGTTGCCGACGATCGCACCCGCCAGACCGCCGACGATGGCGGCACCGGTCTTGTTGTCGGAGTTGTTGGTTGCGATCTGCACCGGGCGCGACTCGATGATCGTGCCATACATCACATCCTGGTTCGCCATCGGAGCCTGAACGTAGGTCGGCCCCTGTGTGGTATCTTCGCACCCTGCGACCATCAGGACACAGAACGGCAGCACGAGGGTCAGTTTATTCATCTTCAACAGTCCTCCAAATCAGGCATCGACGCCGTTGTCGGCACAATGCCGGGGCGCCTGCCCAAACGCAAACCCGGCGGGGTCTCACCGGCGGTGTTCCGCCGGCAGGGAACGATGCGCACCCCGGTGGAATTCTGCCCCACATTCCCCGGTTGGCCAACAAGAAAGGGTGTTGCCGTCCGCCATCATCGTGACGGGGCTGCCGTCCTTGAACCGGATCATCCACGGGTGCGAGAAGCGGATGCCTTGCCCGTCCGCCAGCTTGCTGCCCGGCCCCGCGCCGCCCGCCTTCGCCCGCCTGGGCGACATCGGGGTCGGCACGGGCCGGGGCGGCAATGGCGGGGGTCAGCGCGCCGAGGGTCACGGCCACTTGGCCACCGGCGGCAGGCTCATCAGCACGGCGTTGGCGTCGTGCCCGGTCTCCAGCCCGAACCTGGTGCCGCGGTCGTAGACGAGGTTGTATTCGGCATAAAGCCCGCGGTGCACCAGTTGCGCCTCCTTGTCCGCCTCAGACCAGGGCATGTCGCGGCGCGTCTCGGTCACGCCCAGAAACGCCGGCAGAAACGCCCGGCCTACATCCTGCGTGAAGGCAAAATCGGCCTCCCAGTCGCCGGTGTTCAGGTCGTCATAGAAGATGCCGCCCACCCCGCGCGCCCTTCCCCGGTGCGGGATGAAGAAATACTCGTCGGCCCAGGCCCTGAAGCGGGGGTAGTAGTCCGGCGAATGGCGGTCGCAATGGTCCTTCAGCACCTGATGGAACGCGGCCGTATCCTCTGGATAGTCGATGCAGGGGTTCAGATCCGACCCGCCACCGAACCACCAGGCGCCGGGGGTCCAGAACATCCGCGTGTTCATGTGCACCGCCGGCGTCTGCGGGTTCTGCATATGCGCCACAAGGCTGATGCCCGCCGCCCAGAAGTGGGGATCGGCCGCCATCCCCGGCACCCCGCGCGCCACCATCGCCTTTTGCGCCCGTGGCGCCAGTTCGCCGTAGACGGTGGAGACATTGACCCCGACCTTCTCGAACACGCGCCCGCCCCGCATCACGCTCATCAACCCGCCGCCCGCGTCCGAGCCGTCCTCCGATGCGCGGCGGGTTTGGCTCACCTCGAACCGACCGGCGGGAAAATCGGCAAAGGGGCCGGTGGCCTGGCGGTCTTCCAGCGCCTCGAACGCCGCCACGATCTGGTCGCGCAAGCTGCTGAACCAGGCCGCGGCGCGCGCTTTGCGTTCGTCGAATTCGTCGGTCATTGCCGTGCCTTCCGTCCTGTCCGCCCGCGATCGGCGCCACTTTCGCGCCAAACCCGAACAGGGCGCAAGGTCGGATTTCGCTTGGCGACGCGCCCGGTTGCGGCCAGAATGGCGCCATGTCGCTGCGCACCCCCTTTGCCGTTCTTGCCCTCGGGTTGACCGTCGCCGCCTGTTCGACGCCGCGGGAACGCTGCGTCACCGACGCGACGCACGACCTGAGCGTGGTCACGACCCTGGTCAACCGGTTGCAGGCCGATCTGGCGCGCGGCTACGGGATTCAGGAAACCCAGACCGTCACGCCGATGTGGCGGCCCTGCGGCTTCCCCGGCGGCGGCTTCGGGCCGGGTGACGGCCACCATCGCCCGCATGGCGATCATGGCGGCGACAATGATGGCCATCATGATGGAGGCCACCCGCCGCGCCCCTCGGTGCCCGACATGTGCATGGCCGATGTGGTGCAGACGGTGCAGACCCCGGTGGCGATCGACCTGGTGGCGACCCAGCGCCAGCTTGACGCGCTGCGCCGCAAGCAGGCTGAGCTCAGCCGCGCCGCCGCGCCCCGGATCGCCCAGTGTCAGGCGCAATACCCCGAGTAATGCTTACGGCTTGACCTTGTTCGGCCGCGTCGCGCGGGTCAGCCGGAACCGGCTGTCGCCGCCGATCTCCTCGACGTCGCGGAACGCGGCGCGCAATGCGGGCTCATACGACAGGTGCCGGTTCGCCACCATCCAGAGTGTGCCGTTGGGGTTCAGCATCCCCGCCGCCGCCTTGATGAAGGCGACGCCCAACAGGGGTTCGGCCGTGCGCCCGGCATGGAACGGCGGGTTCATCACCACCGCGCCGACCGGGCCGGGCAGCCGGAACCGGGTTGCATCAGCCCAGTGGAACTGCGCGCGCGGGTCGGTGATGTTGCGCCGGGCGCAGTCGAGCGCGGCGGCCTCGGCCTCGACCAGATGCAGTTCTTCGACCTCGGGGTGGGCCAGCACGGCGCGGCTGAGAAACCCCCAGCCCGCGCCAAGGTCCATCACCTTGCGCGGCAGCTTTTCCGGCAGCGCGGCGGCCAGCAGCGCCGAACCGGGGTCGATGCCATCGGCCGAGAACACCCCCGGCAGGGTGCGGAACCCCTCGGGCAGGTCGACCGGCACCGCGGTCCAATCGGCAAAGGCCTGCGCACCGGGCGAGGCAAAGACGACCAGTTTGCCATGCGCCTTGGCGACGGCTTCGCCCGGATCGACGCGGCCGCGCAATTCACGCAGCGCGGAATCCACGCCGTCGGTCTTCTGTCCATCGACGATCAGCGGCGCGCCCTTCGGCAGATGTGCCGCGGCTTGCGCCACCAGCGCCCGACCCTCGGCCCGCGCGCGCGGCAGGCAGACCAGCGCCGCGGCATACTCGCCGTCAGGCGCGGTCGCCACGCTGTAGCCCGCCGCCGCGAAGGCGTCGTAATCCGGGCGAAAGCCGGTGATCACCCGCACCCGGTCACGGCCCAGCGGCGAAAGGTCATCGCCCGCCTGCGGGCGGAACACGGCAATGGGCCCGGCGTCGGGCAGACGCAGCATCCCGGCGTCGATCGCATGAAGAATTCGGGTGGCTCGCATGGGCTGGGCCGGACGGCCCTATTCCTTTTCCATCGTGCATTGCAGCGGATGCTGATGGCGGCGGGCGAAATCCATCACCTGCGCCACCTTGGTTTCCGCCACCTCGAACGAGAACACGCCCACGACGGCCAGCCCCTTCTTGTGCACTGTCAGCATGATCTCGAACGCCTGCGCATGGGTCAGGCCAAAGAACCGCTCCAGCACATGCACGACGAACTCCATCGGGGTGTAGTCATCGTTCAGCAGCATCACCTTGTAAAGCGGCGGGCGCTGGGTGCGTGTTTTGGTCTTCGTCAGGACCGAGGCATCGCCGTCACGGCCGTCCTTCTTGTCGGACATCATGAAGGGTGACAGGGTCAACGCGAAGGCTCCTTGGAGTCGGGTTTTGGGATTGCCCCATCATATAACGCCTTCGGGTCATGAGAAAAGGGCCGGTTGCTGCGATTTGCGCCAGTCGGCGAACGGAACGGACGGAACCCACCGGAATGCGCGCATCGCTGACCACCTTCGGCTTCGACGCCGACGACACGCTTTGGCAGAACGAGCGGTTCTTCCGCCTCACGCAGGAGCGATTCACCGGCCTTTTGGCGGACTACGCCGAGGCCGACCACCTGCACGACCGCCTGCTGGCCGCCGAGCGGCGCAATCTCGGGCACTACGGGTTCGGCATCAAGGGCTTCGTGCTGTCGATGATCGAAACGGCCATCGAGGTGACCGGGGCGCAGGTGCCCGCCAGCGTCATCGCCGAACTGATCGCCGCCGGGCAGGACATGCTGGCCCACCCGATCGAACTGCTGCCCGCCGCCCGCGAAACGGTCGAGGCGTTGGCCGGGCGCTACAAGGTGGTGCTGATCACCAAGGGCGACCTGCTGGATCAGGAGCGCAAGCTGGCGCAATCGGGGCTGGGCGATCTCTTCGCCGGGGTCGAGATCGTCAGCCACAAGACCGCCGCCGTCTATGCCGAAATCTTCGCCCGCCACGGGCAGGGTGCCGCGCGGGGCATGATGGTGGGCAACTCGCTGCGCTCGGACGTGATCCCGATGCTTCAGGCCGGGGGCTGGGGCGTTCATGTGCCGCATCCGCTGACCTGGGCGCTGGAGCATGACGAGACCCCGGCGACGGCGGCGCGGTTCCGTCACCTGGACACCCTTGCGGCACTGCCCGGCTTGCTTGATTGCCTCGCCGAGGAAACAAAGGACGCCGGTTGAGCAAGTGCCGCGCGGCAACAGATTAAAGTCGGCTTGAAAGTCATTGAATTGAAGGGTTTTCCCACGCGATCCCTTCTGTTATCGTCGGATTCAGCAGAACAAGCCCCGAATAACGGGGGCAACCGAGGCAGGAACAAGGAAACCCGCAACGTGGATACACGTCTGGGGCAGTGCATGCGCGGAGCGTTCGTCTCTGCATGTTTGGCGGTTCTCTGGCTGCTTGCGCCGATCGCGGCCCTCGGCGCGCCCTATGCGGCGCTGCTGATGGATGCGCGAACCGGGCAGATCATCTATTCCGAGAACGCCGACACGCGCCTGCATCCGGCCTCGTTGACGAAAATGATGACCCTTTACATCACATTCGACGCAATTCGCCGGGGCGAGGTCACGCTCGACACACCGATCACGGTCTCGGCCAATGCCGCCAATCAGGCCCCTTCACGCCTCGGGCTGCGGGCGGGCCAGGTGATCCCGCTGCGCTACCTGATCCGTGGCGCCGCGGTGAAATCGGCCAATGACGCCGCCGCCGCCATCGGCGATGCGCTCGGCGGGAACGAGGCGGGCTTTGCCGCGCGCATGAATGCCACCGCCAAGGCGCTTGGCATGACCAACTCGACCTTTCACAACGCCAACGGCCTGACGCGCCCCGGCCACCTGTCCAGCGCGCACGACATGGCGATCCTCGGGCGGCATCTGTTCTACGACTTCCCCGAGTACTACAATATCTTCTCGCGCCGCGAAACGGATGCGGGGCTGGCGACGGTCTACAGCACCAACCGCAAGTTCCTGGATGCCTATGACGGCGCCGATGGCATCAAGACCGGCTACACCGGGCCCTCGGGCTTCAACCTTGTCGCCTCGGCACAGCGCGGCAACAAGCGGCTGATCGGCGTGATTTTCGGCGAAACCTCGACCGCCGCGCGCAACCAGAAGATGGCGGAACTGCTCGACATGGGCTTCGCCAAGATCGCCGAAGACGTGCCGGTGCGCAAACCGGCGCTGCCCGACCTCGGCGGCATCGCCCCCGGCATCTTAGCACCGGCGCCGGATCCTGCGGCCGACCTCGTCGCGCAAGTCGACGGCAATCCGAACGGCCGCCCGAGCACGGGCAAGACCTTGCGCCTGAACACCGCCGTGGCCAGCAGCCCGCTGCCGCGCCCCCGACCCGACGCCGGGGCGCAGGACGCGACCGATGCCGAGGGCGATGGCCCCGAGGTCGCCGCCGCCGACACGCCCGGCGGGCCTGATGTGGCCGCCACCACGACCGAACCGCGCGCCGACAGCCTGCCGCCGCCCGCTGTCGTGGCTTCCGCCGACCCCGAGACGCCGCCGGTCGTGACCGCGGCCGATGCCCAGAGCGCAAGCAGCGACGATCCCGTGGCCGACAATGACGGCGAAGCCGTCGATCCGCCGCCGCCGGGCCCAACCCGGATGGCCAACATCCAGACCACCTCGGCCGCCGTCGAGGCCACGGCGGCCGAGGCCCCACCGCCAAAACCGCGCTCCGACATCGTCTTCGCCTCGGTCGCGCCGACCGGCCCGACCGACGCGGAACCGGAACCGGAAGTGATCAACCGCCTGTCCACCTCGGGCGCGCATGACTGGGCGATCACGCTGGGCCGCTTCAACAGCCGCGACGCCGCCGAAAAGGTTCTGCTGCGCACCGCGCTTTCGGAACCGACCACGCTTGATCAGACGCTGCGCAAGGTCATCGACCGCAAGAACGGGTTCGATGCGAACTTCGTCGGGCTGTCGCAGGGTCAGGCCGATCTTGCCTGCCGCCGCATCCAGGCGCGCGGGCAGCAGTGTTTCACGATGGCGCCCTGAGCCCCCCGCTTGCTCCCCCTGTCACAACCGGGCAGGAAGGCGCAAACGGAGGCCAAGATGACCGATTACGCGATCCCCGCCCCGCCGCAGCCGAGCGTCGGCATTCTCGGGACTGACGCCCGCTTTCCGGTGCGCCGCATCTTCTGTGTCGGGCGCAACTATGCCGAACACGCGCGGGAAATGGGCAACGACCCCGACCGCGAGCCGCCGTTCTTCTTCACCAAGCCCGCCGATGCGCTGGTGGACGATGGCGCCATGCTTGCCTACCCTCCGGCCACGCAAGACCTGCACTTCGAGGCCGAACTGGTCGTGGCGATCGGCAGCGGCGGCACCGACATCGCCGAAGGCGCCGCGCTGGCCCATGTCTGGGGCTATGCCCCCGGCAACGACCTGACCCGTCGCGACCTTCAGGCTGCGGCGAAATCGCTGCGCCGACCGTGGGACATGGCGAAGGGGTTCGACCGATCTGCGGTCTGCGGGGCGCTGGTGCCGGTGGCTGTCGCCGGGCACCCTGCAAGCGCGCGGCTGACCTGCACCGTCAACGGGGTGCTGCGCCAGTCGGGAGACATCGCCGAGATGATCTGGCCGGTGCCCGCGATCATCGCGTTTCTGTCGGCACTGGTCGAATTGCGGCCCGGTGACCTGATCTACACCGGCACCCCGGCGGGCGTCGGGGCGCTGCATCCCGGCGACATGTGCACTGTCGCGATCGAGGGTCTGGGCCAGATCACCACGTGGATCGGCTGACCGTCTGCCTACTTCTTCGGATGGTCGTCGTAGTCGGGTTTCAGAATCCGGCTCGCGTTGCCCTGCGGGTCGTCATACTGCCCGCTGTCCAGCGTCCAGATGAACGCCATCAGGCCGATGCCGCCGAGAACCAGCGAAATGGGGATCAGGTAGGCCAGCACGGACATCGGGTCACCTTAGTCTGAGGGCGTTGAGGGAAACGACGATCGACGAGCTGGACATCGCCAGCGCAGCAATCAGTGGCGTGCAGACGCCGACCATCGCCAGCGGCACGGCCAGAATGTTGTAGGCCGCCGAGATCGCGAAATTCTCGAGGATGCGGTGGGTTGCCTTCTTGGCGATGCGCGCCGCCTCGCCGATCGGCGCCAGGTCGCTGCCCAGCAGCACCATGTCCGACGCGACCCGCGCCGCATCCAGCGCCGAGGCCGGCGAGATCGAGACATGCGCGGCGGCCAGCGCGGCGGTGTCGTTCAGCCCGTCGCCGACCATCAGCACGCGGTGCCCGTCCCTGCTCAGTTCAGCGATGCGCGCGGCCTTCTCGGCGGGCAGTGCCCCCGCCGTCCAGTCGGCAATGCCAAGACGCGCGGCCAGATCGGCAACCGCCCCCGCGCTATCGCCCGAGATCAGGTGCACCGTCTTGCCCTGCGCCTTCAGCGCGGCAATCGCCGCCTCGGCACCGGGGCGCAGGTGGTCGGCGAAGGCGAAGGCACGCGGGACGCCGTCGCCCGCATCGAGATAGCTCGCCGTCCGGTCGATCGCATCGGCGCCGACCCAGGCCGCGCGGCCAAGCCGGACCCGGCGACCCTGCCAGATCCCCTCGACCCCGTAGCCCGGCACCTCGAACAGATCGCTGACAGCGGCCGCCGCAATCCCCGCCGCGGCCGCGCCTGCCGCCAGCGCGCGGGCCAGCGGGTGCGACGACGCCGCCGCCAGCCCTGCCGCCAGCGCCACATCGCCGACCGGATGGGACGCAATGTCGATCATCTCGGGCGTGCCCATCGTCAGGGTGCCGGTCTTGTCGAACACCACGGTATCGACCTCGGCCAACCGCTCAAGCGCGGTACCGTCCTTGATCAGCAGCCCTTGCCGGAACAACCGCCCCGAGGCCGCCGTAACCACGGCAGGCACGGCCAGACCCAGCGCGCAGGGGCAGGTGATGATCAGAACCGCCACGCCGATGCTCAGCGCCAGATGGACATCGCCCCGGCTGTGCCAGAGCCAGAACAGGAACGTCGCGAAGGCCAGAATATGCACCCCCGGCGCGTAGATGCGCGCGGCCCGGTCGGCCAGCGAGGTGTAGCGGTTCTTGGCGCTTTCCGCCATCGCGACCAGATCGGCCATGCGGTGCAGCGACGAATCACGCCCCGCCGCCGTCACCCGCACCAGAAGCGGCCCGGTCAGGTTTACCTCGCCCGCGCTGACCACAGCCTCCGGCCCGGCCCAGACCGGCAGGCTTTCCCCGGTCAGCAGCGAGCGGTCCAGTTCGCTGGTGCCGTCAACCACCACGCCATCGACCGGCATCCGCCCGCCGGGGCGCACGCGCACCAGATCGCCGGGGCGCAGATCGGCGATGGCCACCGTTGTCTCGACGCCGTCCACGACCCGGATCGCGCGCGGAACCTCCAGCGCGGCCAGTTCCTCGGCGGCGGACCGCGCCACCGCGCGGGTGCGGTAGTCGAGATAGCGCCCGGCCAGCAGGAAGAAGGTCAGCGACACCGCCGCGTCGAAATAGGTATGCCCGCCACCCTCGGCGGTTTCGTAAAACGACATGGCCGTCGCCAGCAGGATCGCCAGCGAGATCGGCACGTCCATTCCCAGCCGCCCGGCGCGCAGCGCGGCCACGGCGTTGCGAAAGAAGGGCTGACCCGAGAAGATCACCGTCGGCAGCGCGATCGCGGCGGAAATCCACTGGAACATCGTGCGGGTGGCATCCTCGGCGCCCGACCAGACCGCGACCGACAGCAGCATGATGTTCATCATCGCAAACCCGGCGACGCCCAGCCGCATCAGCAGGTCGCGCCCGATCCGGTCGTTCTGCGTGGCGCTGAGCGTCCCCGCGTCAAGCTCGTGCGCCTCATACCCCAGCCGCCCGAGCGCGGCGATCAGCGTCTCGGCCGTCATATCGGGATCGGCCGCCACCGCCACCCGTTTCAGCGTCAGGTTCACCCGCGCGTCATGCACGCCCGGCAGCTTTGCCAGCCCCTGCTCCACCGTCGTCATGCACAGCGCGCAATGCGCGGTGGGCAGCGACAGCATCAGGCGCGCCTCTTTCGGGGCTGCGCGCGCCGCCAGCGCCTCGGCGGAGGGGGCGACAGCGCAGGCCGGGCAGGCGGAGGGGGAGGCGTGGATCGCCGACATCGTCTTACTCCGTCACGACCAGCGACAGGCGCTGGTGGAATTCGGTCCCGTCCGTCGCGAGCGCGTTGATCTTCACCATCCACCGACCGGGAGTCAGCGTCACCGGAGCCGTGAACACCGGCCCGTTCTGCGCGAAGGCCGGGCGCTGGTCGTCGGCGGCTTCGGTCGGTCGGCCGACCAGAACGTCGATGCCGCCGACTTGGGGCACGGCGCCGTCCTTGCCCTTGAAGGTCACCGTCAGGGTCTTGTCGACGTAGCCAAGCCCGATCGACCAGCCAAGCGCCCGCTGCGCCCGCATGATCGTGTCGAAGGCCTGACTTTCGTCATAGCCGTTTCCGGTTTCCTCTTCGAGGCCGGGGAAGGTGTGCACGGCCTGATAGGCCATGCCCACATTCACCGCGATGACGACACCGAAGAACGCCACCGCGATCATCAGAACCTTGCGGCCAGTCAGCGGAGCCATGTCATTTGCCTTTCCCGAAGAAGATCGTGTCCTGTTCGGCACGGTCCGTGTTGGTGGTATCCTCAACCCAGAAGCGCAGCGGCGTGCGCTCGGAGGTGGCCGCGGGGCTGGTCGGCGCCGCGGTCACATAGACCCGTTGCAGCTTGGTCTCATCCGCGGGCACGGTCACGGTATCACCACCGACGCCTTCGAGCGATATCTTCAACTCGGCCGGGGAGGTCAGCGACAGCTTGAAGGGCCGCGCGTCGTGCTGCTGATTGTGCAGCCGGATGTCGTAGGTGTTGCGGACGGTCCCATCCGACAGGGTGACGTTGACCGGGTTGCGCACTGGGGCCACCGTCATGCTGATCGGCTGGCGCATGAAGAGCGCGACCACCAGCCCGGCGCCAACGGCGCCCCAAAGCACGGTGTAAAGCAGCGTGCGCGGCCGGAAGACGTGCTTCCAGACGTTTTTCGGATGCGCGCCGCCGCGCTCCAGCGGCTCGTCGGTCAGCGCCATGTAGCCGATCAGGCCGCGCGGCTTGCCGATCTTGTCCATGATGTCGTCGCAGGCGTCGATGCACAGCCCGCAGGTGATGCAGGCCAACTGCTGGCCGTCGCGGATGTCGATGCCCATCGGGCAGACGTTCACGCAGGCCATGCAGTCGATGCAATCGCCCAACTGGTCAGCGCCATCCGCCTTGCGGTGCTTGCCGCGCGGCTCGCCGCGCCAGTCGCGGTAGCCGATGGTCAGGGTGTCCTCGTCCATCATCGCGGCCTGGATGCGCGGCCAGGGGCAGGCGTAGATGCAGATCTGCTCGCGCGCGAAACCGCCGAAAAAGAAGGTCGTCGCGGTCAGGATGGCGATGGTCATGTAGGCGACTGGACTCGCGGTCAGCGTGAACAGCCCGCGCAGCAGCGTCGGCGCGTCGGTGAAATAGAACACCCAGGCGCCGCCAGTAGCGACCGCGATCAAGAGCCACAGCACCCATTTGGTGATCCGCAGCCGCGCCTTCTGCAGGCTCCAGTTCTGCCGATAAAGCCGCAGGCGGTTGTTGCGGTCGCCCTCGACCCAGCGCTCGACCAGGATGAACAGGTCGGTCCAGACCGTCTGCGGGCAGGCATAGCCGCACCAGACCCGGCCCAGCGCCGAGGTGAACAGAAAGAGCCCCAGCCCGGCCATCACCAGAAGCCCCGCGACGAAGTAGAACTCGTGCGGCCATATCTCGATCCAGAACATGAAGAAGCGCCGGTTTGCGAGGTCAAGCAGCACGGCCTGATCCGGCAGGCTGGGGCCCCGATCCCAGCGGATCCACGGCGTGATGTAGTAGATGCCGAGCATGATCGCCATCAGCCACCACTTCATGGTGCGGAAGCTGCCCTTCACGCGGCGCGGAAAGATCGGCTCGCGCGCGGCGTAAAGGGTTTGTTGCGGGGGGGTATCGGAAGAAGACACGGACAATCTCCGGTGGGGCCTGATCAGCTTACCTATCCCAGCCTGCCACGCAGGGTTCCTTGACATGGGTCAATAAGATGGGTGGGCGATGTATCAAAGACCGTTTCCGGCACACCAAACCGCGACGCAAAACGTCGCAGCCCCGAAATGACAGGCACCGGCCCCCGAGGAAACGCGCGAACAGGACGGGAAACCGATGCCAACCCCATCTTGCGAGGGGGTGACGTCATCTTTGCCGGTCCGGGCGGGGCGCGCCTTGATTTGGGTCAATTTTCGTGCGCCGCCTGCGGTCTTGCCTGCCCCATCACCCAGGCCGCGAAAGCCCGCACCGAGGGGCGCAACACCCCCGGCCGGGTCACCAGAAAATAGCCCCGGCGATCATCATCCTGAAACAGCAGCCGCAGCCGCCCCGCAGCGATGTCTGCCGCGATGAAGGCACGCGCGACAACCGCCACCCCCTGCCCGTCACGCACGGCGTCCAGCATCAGGTTGCCCGGCAGCGAGGTCAGGCCGCGCCGCGCGTTGTGCGCCATGCCGTGGCGTTGCAGGAACCGCGTCGCCTCGGTGGTGCCCAGTTCCTGCAGCCAGGGGAAATCGACCAGATCGGCCACGGCGGTGATCGGCCCGCGGCCCACCAGCGCCGGGGCGGCAACCACCACGACCGGCGTCGCCAGCACCAGTTTCGCCACCGTTCCCGGCCAATCGCCGTTGCCATAGCGCAGCGCGATGTCGATCCCGCCGGGGCCGAGCGGGCGCAAATCCGGCGAGGCGTCGATCATCAGGCTGACGCCGGGATGGCGGGCGCGGAAATCGGCCAGCCGCGGCATCAACCAACTGGCTGCGAAGGCCGGCGTTGCGGTGATCTGCACCGGCTGATCGGCGTCGGCGCGCGTGATCTGCGCCACCGCGCCCGCGATCGCACCGAAGCCTTCGGTCACGGCTCCGGCCAGCCGCCGCCCCTCTGCGGTCAGCACCAGCGACCGGCCCGACCGGTCGAACAGCGCCAGCCCCAGATGGGCCTCCAGCGCGCGCAGCTGCTGACTGACCGCGGCATGGCTGACGTTCAGGCGCGCCCCGGCGGCAGCCAGCGATCCGCTTTCGGCAAAAGCGGAAAGGGCGCGCAGAGCGGCCAAAGGGGGCAGGGCCCGCCGATCCATCATGTAAGCCAGGCTTTCATGTCAGCAGAATTTCCGAGTCGTATCGGGCGCCAATGCGGCCAATATGCAAGGCATCATCAAATACCTTGGGCCGCCCATGTTCAATCTGTCCTTACGCTCGATCCTGAACCTGTCCCGCATCCATCGCCTTGGGCCGGAGGAGTGCCCGCCCTGCTGTTGCGACCCCAGGCGGGGGCAGGACCGCCGCGCGGCCGACCGTTACTTCTGGCGCGGCCGCCACTGGCAGCCGCCGGAAACGGGGCCGTTCTGAACGGAAACGGCCCGGGCTCTTTCGAACCCGGGCCGTTCCCCGCACAGGATGGCGTGTGCCTTATTGGCCGCCGCCAAGGCCGTGGACATAAAGCGCAACCGAGCGGATGTCGGCTTCGCTCAGCTTGCCAGTCCACGACGGCATGACGCCGGAGCGACCACTGGTGACGGTCTCGGTGATCGTCGCCTGATCGCCGCCATAAAGCCAGATCGCGTCGGTCAGGTTGGGCGCGCCCATGTCCTTGTTGCCCTTCGCGTCATCGCCGTGGCAGGAGGTGCAGTTGTCGGTGAAGACCTTGGTGCCGGCCGCCGCCGCTGTGGCGTCGAAGGTCTGGCCCGAGATTTTCAGCACGTATTGCACCACGTTGGTGATCTCTTCCGGCTTCAGCGTCGCGCTCCAGGCCGGCATGTCCGGCGCGGCACGGGTGTCGGGGTCGGTCGGGCTGCGCACGCCATGCAGGATCGTGGTGTAGATCGCGTCGATCGTGCCGCCGTGCAGCCAGTCGTCGTCCAGAAGGTTCGGGTAGCCCTTGTTGCCCGCCGCACCGGCGCCGTGGCACTGGATGCAGTAGGTCTTGAACACCGCCCCCCCCGACGAGGTGGCGAATTGCAACAGCGCCGGGTCATCCTTCACCTTGGTCAGGTCGGCGGCGACCAGCTTGGTCTGCAGTGGCGCGTTCTGCGCCTCCCAGGCCGTCATCTCGGCCGCCTCGGCGCCCCGGGTCGAGTAGCCCAGAACGCCGGGTGTCGCCCCGTGGATCAGCGGCCAGGCGGGGTAGAGCACGGTATAGACCACCGCGAACAGGATGCAGGCATAGAAGGTGTAAAGCCACCACTTCGGCAGCGGGTTGTTCAGTTCCTCGATGCCGTCCCAGACATGCCCGGTCGTCTCGACCTGGTTCTTGCCGTGCGACTGGGGTTTATTGTCACTCATCTTCACGCCTCCTTGTGCACGGGTTTGTCTGAGGCGGGCCGGTCTTCATTGCGGAAGATCGACCGCGCCGCGTCGTCCTGTTGGCGGCTCTTGCCGGGCCAGAACGCCCAGGCAACGGCCACGACGAAGACGACGGTCAGGAACACGAGCGCCCAGCTTTGCGCGAATTCCTGCATTTGATTGAAGGTTTCCATCGCGCGCCCCCTTACCGGCTCTTGTCCGGAATGAAGGTCGTGAAGTCGACCATCGTGCCAAGCACCTGCAGATAGGCGATCAGCGCATCCATTTCAGAGACGCCCGGCTTGCCGTCAAAGTTGCGCACGTTGGCCTTGGGATAGCGTTTCAGAAAGCCGGTCGAATCGGCGTCGGGATTGTCCTGCGCGGCAAAGTCGGCACGGGCGGCGGCCAGCTCGTCGTCGGTGTAGGGCACACCCACTTCGCGGTTGGTCTTCATCAGGTCTTCGATGTACTTCCCGTCGATCATGGTGTTCGACAGGAACCCGTATTTGGGCATGATCGATTCAGGCACCACCGATTGCGGGTTGGTCAGGTGATCGACATGCCAGTGGTCAGAGTAGCGGCCACCGACGCGGGCCAGATCAGGCCCTTGCCGTTCGGACCCCCACTGGAACGGGTGGTCGTACATCGACTCGGCCGCCAGGCTGTAGTGGCCATAGCGTTCGACCTCGTCCCGCATCGGCCGGATCTGCTGGCTGTGGCACAGATAGCAGCCCTCGCGGATGTAGATCATCCGGCCCGTCAGCTCCAACGGAGTGTAAGGCCGCATGCCCTGCACCTTTTCGATCGTGTTCTGCAGGTAGAACAGCGGCACGATCTCGACCAGGCCACCGATGGCGACGACCAGGAACGACAGGACCAGAAGCAGCGTGGCGTTGGTTTCGATCTTCTTGTGTTTGTCCAGGAAAGCCATGTCTGTCTCCGATCACTCAGCCGGAACGGCCATGGCGGCAGGTGCCTTTTCAGGCATCGTCGTCACGGTTTTCCAGAGGTTGAAGGCCATGATGAGCGCCCCCGCAAGGTAGAGGCTGCCACCGGTCGCACGGGTCACCAGCATCGGGAAGCGGGCGGCCACGGTATCGGCGAACGAGTTCACCAGATAGCCCTGCGCATCGACTTCGCGCCACATCAGGCCTTCCATGATGCCCGACACCCACATCGACGAGGCGTAGAGCACGATCCCGATCGTGGCGAGCCAGAAGTGCCAGCTGACCAGACGCAGGCTGTAAAGCCGGTCCTTGTTCCACAGCCGCGGCGTCAGGAAGTACATCGCACCGAAGGTGATCATGCCGTTCCAGCCCAGCGCGCCGGAGTGGACGTGACCAATGGTCCAGTCGGTGTAGTGGCTCAGCGAGTTCACCGCCTTGATCGACATCATCGGGCCTTCGAAGGTCGACATGCCGTAGAAGCCGATCGCCACCACCATCATCCGCATGATCGGGTCGGTGCGCAGCTTGTCCCAGGCGCCCGAGAGCGTCATCAGGCCGTTGATCATCCCGCCCCACGACGGCATCCAGAGCATGATCGAGAACACCATCCCCAGCGTGCTCGCCCAGTCGGGCAGCGCGGTGTAGTGCAGGTGGTGCGGACCGGCCCAGATATAGAGGAAGATCAGCGCCCAGAAGTGGATGATCGACAGCTTGTAGCTGTAGATCGGGCGTTCGGCCTGCTTCGGCACGAAGTAGTACATCATGCCGAGGAAGCCCGCCGTCAGGAAGAAGCCCACGGCGTTGTGGCCATACCACCACTGCACCATCGCATCCTGCACGCCGCTGAACACCTGCACCGACTTCGAGCCGAAGATCGACACCGGGATCGACAGGTTGTTGAACACGTGCAGCATCGCGATGGTCACGATGAACGACAGGTAGAACCAGTTTGCCACGTAGATATGCGGCTCTTTGCGCTTGATGATCGTGCCGAGGAACACGGCCAGGTAGACCAGCCAGACGATCGTCAGCCAGATGTCCATGTACCACTCGGGTTCGGCGTATTCCTTGCCCTGGGTGATGCCCAGAACGTAGCCCGAGGCGGCCAGCACGATGAACAGGTTGTAGCCCCAGAACACGAACCACGCCGCGTTACCGCCCCACAACCGCGCGGCGCTGGTGCGCTGCACGACGTAGAACGACGTTGCCAGCAGCGCGTTGCCGCCGAAGGCGAAGATCACCCCCGAGGTATGGACCGGGCGCAGGCGGCCGAAGTTCATGTAACCCTCGGCCCACTGGAAGTTCAGCGAGGGAAACGCCAGTTGCGAGGCGATGAACACCCCGGCCAGCATCCCAACGACGCCCCAGAACATCGTCGCGATCACGCCGGCGCGAACCACCCCGTCGAGATACTCGTCGGTCGGCACCGCCTTCGGTTCGTCGATCCGGCGCAGTTGCCAGACAAACATCCCGGCCGCGACCACCGTGATGAGGATCGCATGCAATTCATATCCGAAATCGCGCGCGTAATTGGCTGCGATCGCGCCGCAAAGCGCGATCGCGCCAAGCACGACCAGTTTAGCGTAGTCCCACATTGTGCGTCCCTTCGTCCTGTCCCGGTCTGCCTCGCGGCAGCCGGGGGCTTTTTGACTCGTCCGGTTGTGGCGGGGGCGCGCTGAGGGCGCCTTGATCCATGTCAAATGTCTGTGAAGCGAAGGTTGATCAAGGTCAATGCGTTGGGCGTTTCGGCCCGCTATGGTCAACTTGTCGCATTATTCCAGGAGACGTCCGATGGCCTACAAATCCCTCATGACCGTCCTTACCAACCCGGACGCCATCGAACCGGTGCTGTCTGCCGCGGTCGATCTGGCGCGCCGGGAGGATGCGCATCTTGAAGTGCTCTGCCTCGGGATCGACCGGACCCAGGCGGGGTACTACTACGCTGGCGCCGCGATCGTTCTGCAGCAGGAAATGATCGACCGCGCCGACGAAGAGGCCCGCGGGCTGGATGCCAAGGTGCAGGAACGGCTGGGCCGCGAGGATATCCGCTGGTCGAGCGAGGCCGCCGTGGCCCAGCTTGGCGCGCTGAACGGGCTGGTGGCGATCCGCGCCCGCTTCAATGATCTGGTGATCCTGCCCAAACCCTTCGGCAAGGGCCGCGGGCAGGAAGACGAGGCGATCGTCGAGTCGGCGCTGTTCGAGGGCCAGACCCCGGTGCTGGTGCTGCCCGACACGGGGGTCGGTGCAAAGCTTGGCGGGCGTATCGTCGTGGCCTGGAACCAGAGCAGCGAGGCGCTGGCCGCCGTGCGGCTGGCAATGCCGCTGCTCGCCAGGGCCGAGATCGTGGATATCGCGGTGATCGACCCGCCGAAGCACGGGCCGGAACGGTCGGATCCCGGCGGCCCGCTCAGCCAGATGCTGGCGCGCCACGGCGTTCGGGCCGAGGTTTCGGTGCTGGCCAAGACGATGCCGAAGGTATCCGACGTGCTGCTGCGTCACGTTCGTGACATGAATGCCGACATGATCGTGATGGGGGCCTATGGTCATTCCCGCTTCCGCGAGGCGATCCTGGGTGGCGCCACGCGCGGAATGCTGGAACTGGCCGACGTGCCCGTGTTCATGGCGCACTAAGGCGGATCAGGCGGCGGGCTTCAGAACAGGAACCCGCCGTCCGAATCGTCGCCCGCTTCCTCCAGCAGGCGGTCGATGTTCGGCACCGTCACATGCCGCTTGCCTTCAAGCTCGATCACCCCGTCGCGCTTCAGCGCCGAGATCTGGCGGCTGACGGTTTCCAGCGTCAGGCCGAGGTAGTCTGCCATCGCCTCGCGCGTCAGGGGCAGATCGAAGGTCAGCGGCCCTTTTCTGCCGCGGACATGCAGCGCGGCGTCGCGCCGCCCGATGATCGCCACAAGGCTCGCGATCTTCTCGCGCGCGGTCTTGCGGCCCAGCAGCAGCATCCACTCGCGTGCCGCGTCCAGTTCATCCAGCGTCATCTGCAACAGGCGCTGGCTGATGTGCGGGGTGCGCATCATCATGTCCTCGAACGGCTTCCTGCGAAAGCAGCACATCACCAGATCGGTCGTCGCGGTCACGTCATAGGGCGCGCGATCGCGCCCCGGACGGCCGACGAAATCGGACGGCAGCAGAAGGCCTACCATCTGGCGGCGCCCGTCCTCCATCGTCTGGGTCAGGGTCGCGATCCCGGTCACGACCGAGGCCACGAATTCCATCAGGTCGCCCGACCAGATCACCGTCTGCCCGGCCTCGAAGCTGCGATAGTACTTGATCTGCTCCAGTTCGTGCAGTTCGGCCTCGTCGCAGCGGGCGCAAACGGCCCGATGGCGGATCGGGCAATTGCCGCAGTCGTGGCTATTGAACGCGGAATGCGTGAGGTCCATCGACAGCTCCCATTTGATCTGCATCAAAGCGGCGACTGGGCCACCACCTAAACGTAACCTAATGAACAGTGACTCGCAACTTGCACGGTTCGGGCTCTTCGACGCACGCGTGCCAAGATACACCAGCTACCCGACCGCGCCGCATTTCAGTGCGTCGCTGACACAGGGAATGTTTTCCGACTGGATCGCCGCGGTCCCGGCGCAGGGCGAGATTTCGCTTTATCTGCATGTCCCGTTCTGCCGCCGCCTGTGCTGGTTCTGCGCCTGCCGGACCCAGGGCACGTCAAGCGACGCCCCGGTCCGGGCCTATGCCCAGACGCTGAAAGCCGAAATCGCGCTGCTGAAGGCGCGGCTGGCGCCCGGCGTGACGCTGTCGCGCCTGCACTGGGGCGGCGGCACCCCGACGCTGATGCCCGCCGACCTGATCGCCGAGCTTGCCGGGACCATCTTTGACGCGGTGCCGATGGGGCGGCAGGCCGAATTCTCGGTCGAGATCGATCCCAACGAGATCGACGCCGCCCGCCTTGACGCGCTGGCGGCGGCAGGGATGAATCGCGCCTCGATCGGGGTGCAGGATTTCGATCTGGAGATTCAGAAGACCATCGGCCGCGACCAGACCTATGAGGTGACACGCGACGCCATCCTGGCGATCCGCGAGAAGGGGGTGAAAAGCCTCAACGCCGACATCCTTTACGGGCTGCCGCACCAGACCCCCGGACGCATCGCGGATTCGGTGCAGAAACTGCTGTCGCTCTCGCCCGACCGGGTTGCGCTTTACGGCTATGCGCATGTGCCCTGGATGGCGCGGCGGCAGGTGATGATCCCGTCGGATGTCCTGCCGACGCCGATCGAACGGCTTGAGCTGTTCGAGACGGCACGCAAGCTGTTCGTGTGGGACGGTTACCGCGAGATCGGCATCGACCATTTCGCCCGGCCCGAGGATGGGCTGGCGGTCGCGCAGGCCAACGGCACCCTGCGGCGCAACTTCCAAGGCTATACCGACGATACCTCACCGGTGCTGATCGGGCTTGGCGCCTCGTCGATCTCGCGGTTTCCGCAGGGCTTTGCGCAGAACGTCTCGGCCACCTCGGACTACACCAAGGCGATCCGCGAGGGCCGGTTCTCGACCCACCGCGGCCACATCTTCACCGACGACGACCGGTTGCGCGGCCGCATCATCGAGGCGCTGATGTGCGACTTCGCGGTATCGAGCGCCGAACTGATCCGCGACTACGGGGCCACGCAAGCGATGCTGGATGTGATGTACGGCAAGGCGCTTGCCGCCTTCCCCGGCATGCTCGGCGCGACGTCCACCGGCCTCGTGATCCCTGATCGCGCGCGCCCGCTGACCCGGATGATCGCCCGCGCCTTCGATGCCTACGATCAGACCAAGGCCCAGCATTCGGCCGCGATCTAAGGCGAATTGCGTTTTGTCGGACACGAGGACATCGCAATTCGCCCAAGTCCTGGGGCGAATTCCGAGTCAGGATCAACGCAATTCGCCTTAACCGCCCGGTTTCAGGTTCAGTGCCGCCGCCAGCAGTTCGCGCGTGTAATCCGACTGCGGCGCGGCAAAGATCGCCTCGGACTCGCCCGCCTCGACGACATCGCCCTGCTTCATCACGATCATCCGGTGCGCCAGCGCGCGCACCACGCGCAGGTCGTGGCTGATGAAGATGTAGGCCAGCCCCCATTTGCGTTGCAGATCGCGCAGCAGGTCCACGATCTGCACCTGCACCGTCATGTCGAGCGCACTGGTCGGTTCATCCAGCACCACCAGTTTCGGCCGCAGGATCATCGCCCGCGCGATGGCGATGCGCTGCCGCTGCCCGCCGGAAAACTCGTGCGGGTAGCGTTGCATCATCGCGGGGTCCAGCCCCACCTCGGCCATGATCTGCGCCACCTCGGTGCGGGCGTCGCGCCCACCGGTGCCGTGCACGGTGAAGCCTTCGGCGATGATCTGTTCCACCGTCATGCGCGGCGACAGGCTGCCGAACGGATCCTGGAACACGATCTGCATCTCGCGCCGCACCGGGCGCATCTGGCGGAACGACAGCCCCTGCAACTCGCGCCCCAGAAAGCGGATCGAGCCTTCCGACGAAATCAGCCGCAGGATCGCCAGCGCCAGCGTCGTCTTGCCTGACCCGCTTTCACCGACGATCCCCAGCGTCTCGCCCGCCCGCACCGACAAGCTCGCGGCATTCACCGCCTTCACATGCCCCACGGTCTTGCGCAGAAAGCCGCGCTGAATCGGGAACCACACCCGCAGCGCCTCGGTCCGGGCCACCTCGGGCGCGTCGGGGGCCACCGGATCGGGGCGGCCCCGCGGCTCGGCGGCCAGCAGCCCGCGGGTATAGGGGTGCTGCGGGTTGGCAAAGATCGCGGCGGTGGGCCCCTGCTCGACAATCTCGCCACCCTGCATCACGCAGACCCGGTCGGCGATGCGGCGCACGATGCCAAGGTCGTGGGTGATGAACAGCAGGCTCATCCCCTCCTGTCGCTTCAGGTCGGCCAGCAGGTCGAGAATCTGCGCCTGGATCGTCACGTCCAGCGCGGTTGTCGGCTCGTCGGCGATCAGCAGTTGCGGCCCGTTCGCCAGCGCCATCGCGATCATCACCCGCTGGCGCTGGCCGCCCGAAAGCTGATGCGGATAGGCGTCCAGCCGAGCTTCGGCATCGTGGATGCCGACCTTCAGCAGCAGCTCGATCACCCGCGCCCGCGCCCTGGCACCGGTCAGCCCCTGATGCAGCGTCAGGCTTTCGGTGATCTGCCGCTCCAGCGTGTGCAGGGGATTGAGGCTGGTCATCGGCTCCTGAAAGATGAAGCTGATCTTATTGCCGCGCACCTTCTGCAAGGCGGCGGGCGAGGCCCCCACCATCTCCTCGCCCATGAACCGGACGGACCCCGCAACCTCTGCCGCCTCTGGCAGCAGCGCCACGGTGGCAAGCGCCGTAACCGACTTGCCCGACCCGCTTTCGCCCACCAGCGCGACCGTTTCGCCCTGCCCCACGGCGAAGCTGACCCCCTTCACCGCCTCCACCCGCCGCCCGTCCTGCCGGAAGGCGATGTGGAGGTCGCGGATGTCGAGGATCGGAGCGGTCATCGGCCCGTTCATCGAAAGGTCTTTCGCGGGTCGAAGGCATCGCGGACGCCCTCGAAGACAAAGACCAGCAGCGACAGCATGATCGCGAAGGCGAAGAACGCGGTGAAGGCCAGCCACGGTGCCTGCAGGTTCTGCTTGGCCTCCAGCGTCAGCTCGCCCAGCGAGGGCAGCGAGGCGGGCAGGCCATAGCCCAGAAAATCCAGCGTCGCGAGGCCGGAGATTGCGCCGGTGACGATGAAGGGCAGGAAGGTCAGCGTGGCCACCATCGCGTTCGGCAGCACATGGCGGAACATGATGACGCCGTTCGACACCCCCAGCGCCCGCGCCGCGCGCACATACTCGAAGTTGCGCGCCCGCAGGAATTCGGCGCGCACCACATGCACCAGCGAGGTCCAGCCGAACAGCACCATCAGGCCGACCAGCAAGCCAAAGCTCATCTGGAACACCGCGCCCATGATGATGATGACGTAAAGGCTGGGGGTCGATCCCCAGATCTCGATCAGGCGCTGGAACACCAGATCCACCCAGCCGCCGAAATAGCCCTGCACCGCCCCCGCCGTGATGCCGATCAGCGAACTGATCGCGCTGACCACCAGCGCGAAGCCGACCGACAGCCGGAACCCGTAGATCACCCGCGCCAGCACATCGCGCGCGGTGTCATCGGTGCCCAGCCAATGCTTCGCGTCAGGGGCGGAAGGCGCCGTGCCCTGAATATCGTTCACCGTGTCATAGGAATAGGGGATAAGCGGCCAGAGGATGAAGCCGGTCTGCACCGGCTTGCCGTCGATTGCCCCGGTTTCCGCCGCCGCCCGCGTCTGATCGGGCGCATCAAAGCAGCCATCATTCCCCGCCGCGATGATCAGGCACTGCACCACCGGGTCGCGGTAGACGGCTTCGGTGGCGAAGTCGCCGCCGAATTCCTTTTCGGAATGGAACTGCGCCACCGGGCTGACCCACGCGCCCTTGTAGCGCAGCAGCAGCGGGTGGTCGTTGGCGATGAACTCGGCGAACAGCGACAGGCCGAACAGCAGCGAAAAGATCACCAGCGACCAATGCGCCCGCCGGTTCGCGCGAAAGTTCCGCCAGCGGCGGCGGTTCAGTTCCGACGGCGCCATGACTCAGGTTTCCCGCGTTTCGAAATCGATGCGGGGATCAACCCAGACATAGAGCAGGTCCGACGCCAACCCCATGACAAGGCCGATCACGCTGAACACGAAGAGCGTGCCGAAGATCACCGGATAATCCCGCGCCACCGCCGCCTCGTAGCCCAGTCGCCCGATGCCATCGAGCGAGAAGATCGTCTCGATGATCAAGCTGCCACCGAAGAACACGCTGATGAAGACCGAGGGAAAACTGGCGATCACGATGAGCATCGCGTTGCGGAAGACGTGGCCGTACAGCACCCGCCGTTCCGTCAGCCCCTTGGCGCGGGCGGTCATCACGTATTGCTTCTTGATCTCGTCCAGAAAGCTGTTCTTGGTCAGCAGCGTCAGCGTCGCGAAACCGGATATGGTCGAGGCGATCACCGGCAGGGTGATGTGCCAGAAGTAATCCAGCACCTTGCCGACCAGACTGAGCTGGCCCCAGTCGTCCGAGGTCAACCCGCGCAAGGGAAAGATGCGCCAGTACGACCCCCCCGCGAACAGCACCAAGAGCAGGATCGCGAACAGGAAGCCGGGGATCGCATAACCCACGATGATCGCGCCCGAGGTCCAGGTGTCGAAGGCCGATCCGTCCTTCACCGCCTTGCGGATGCCCATCGGGATCGAGACCAGATAGGCGATCAGCGTGGTCCAAAGCCCGATGGTGATCGACACCGGCAGCTTTTCCCGCACCAGTTCCACCACCGAGATCGAGCGGAAGTAGCTTTGCCCGAAGTCGAAGTGCAGGTAGTTCCACATCATGTCGGCAAACCGCTGCAACGGCGGCTTGTCGAAGCCGAACTGCTTGTTCAGGCTGGCGATGAACTCGGGCGGCAGGCCGCGCGCGCCAAGGTATTTGTCGTTCATCCCCATCGGGTTGGCCGCCGCACTGCCGGCGTCGCCGCCGCCCGCGATGTTCTGGAACACGTCGCCCTGGCCCTGCAGCCGGGCGATGATCTGTTCCACCGGGCCACCCGGCACGAACTGCGTCAGCGTGAAGTTGATCACCATGATCCCGACCAGCGTCGGGATCATCAGCAAGATCCGCCGCAGGATGTAGGCGCCCACCGGCCCGGCCCTACCGCAGCGCGCCCGACGCCTTCAGCGCCGCGGCCTTCTGCGCGTCGTACCACCAGAAATCCAGCTCGCCCAACGCATAGGGCGGCAGAGTGTCGGGGTGGTCGTACATGTCGTAATAGGCCACCGTGTGCTTGTTCTTGAACCATTGCGGCACCCAGAACCGCTCGGCCCGCAGCACCCGGTCCAGCGCATGCACGGCGGTGGTCAGGTCGTCCTGCGACCTGGCGGCCAGCACGTCCTCGATCAGCGCATCCACCGCCGGGCTTTTCAGCCCCATCTTGTTGAAGGTGGAAATGTCGGCCGTGGCCGAGCCGAAATACTGCTTCAGCCCCGAATCCGGCACGTAATCCATCGGGAACTGCGCGGTGACCACGTCGAAATCATAATTGCGAGTGCGGTCGGTTTCCTGCGCGTTGTCGACATGGGTCAGATAGGCATCCACCCCCAGCGCCTGCAGGTTCTCGACGTAGGGGTTGATCACGCGGTCGAAATCCTGACTGTCGTTGAGGAATTCCACCTTCAGTGTCTCGCCCTTGGCATTGCGCCGTTTGCCGTCGGTGCCCACCACCCAGCCCGCCGCGTCCAGCAGGTCCGACGCCTTGCGCAGGTTGGCGCGGTCCAGTTGGCGCTCGCCCGAGGCTGGCGCCATCACCGCGTCATCGGTCAGCACGCCAGGCGGCACCTGATCGGCCAAGGGCCGCAACAGCGCCAGTTCCGCGTCGGTGGGCTTGCCGGTGGCCGCCAGCAAGCTGTTTTCCCAGAACGAGTCGATGCGGGCGTAGATGCCGTAAAAGAGCTTGGCGTTCGACCAGTCGAAGTTGAACATCAGCCCGATCGCCTGCCGCACCCGCGGATCCTGGAACTGCGGGCGGCGCAGGTTGAAGATGAAGCTCTGGCCGCTGGCGATGGTGCCGTCGGGCAGTTCCACCTTCTTGATCGCGCCGCTCTGCACGGCCGGGAAATTGTACCCGGTCGCCCACTTGATCGACGACGCCTCGTTGCGAAAGGTGTAGGTGCCGCCCTTGAAGCCTTCGAAGGCGGCGTTGTAGTCGGCGTAATACTCGATCCGGATGGTGTCGAAGTTGTTGCGCCCGATGTTGATCGGCAGATCCTTGCCCCAGTAATCCGGGTTGCGGCGGTAGACGACGGTCTGCCCCACGTTCATGTGGTCGAGCACATAGGGCCCCGACCCCAGCAGCGGCTCCAGGCTCGACGCCTCGAAATCGCGGTGGTTCGCCTCGTAGAACGCCTTCGAGAAGATCGGCAACTGCCCCACCGCGGCGGGCAGGTCGCGCGTCGGGTAGCCGGGCTTGAAGGTGAACCTGATCTTGTCGGGGGCCAGCACCTCGGCGCTTTGGACCTCTTGCCCCAGCACGGCGCGAAAATCGGGCAGGCCCTTGGTCAGCAGGATGTTGTAGGAAAACGCCACGTCATCGGCGGTCAGCGGCGAGCCGTCGGAAAACTTCGCCTCGGGCCGCAGGGTGAAGATCACCCAGGACCGGTCGGGCGGATACTGGATCGTCTTGCAGACAAGGCAGTACTGCGCGCTTGGCTCGTCCGACACGCCGGTCAACAGGCTTTCAAAGAAGATCGACGCCAGCGCCGCGGCGCGGCCCTTGTCGGAATAGGGGTTCATGCTGTCGAACCCGCCTGCCGCCCATTCCGAAATCTCGCCGCCCTTCGGCGCGTCCGGGTTCACATAGTCGAGGTGCTGGAACCCGGCGGGATACTTGAGGTTGCCGAAGGGCGAAATGCCCCAGGACGAGATGACGTCACTGTCATCGGCCCGCAGCGGCCCGGCCAGCCCGGCGCAAAAGAGCGGCACCACCATCACGCCGCGAAGCCATCCGGCCGCCCGGTGCGCCGAGGTCGCTGAGCGGGGGGCGGGGCGCTGCATCGTGTTCTCCTCCGGGGCCGGTCATCGGGTCTGGTCAGGCTAAAGCGGCGGGCCCGCCGGTTTCAAGGTGAGTTTGCGTGAAGCCGGTGCCGCGCGCAAACGAAAGGCCGCCCCGACCGGGCGGCCCTCGATCCGCGCGGCGCGTCAGATCACTTCAGCGAGGCGAGGTAGGCGATCACGTCGGCACGATCCTCGACCTTGTCGAGACCGGCAAAGCCCATCTTGGTGCCCGCCGCGAAGGCCTTCGGGTTGGTCAGCCAGGCATCCAGCCGGTCCGGCGTCCAGTCGCCGCCAAGGGCCTTGACCGCGTCCGAGTAGCCGAACCCGTCGACCGAGGCCACCGCGCGACCGACGACCCCGTTCAGGTGCGGCCCGGTCGCGTTGGTGCCGTCGACCTTGTGGCAGGCCTTGCACTTGTTGAAGACGCTGGCGCCCTTGGTGGCGTCGGCCGCCGCATAAACCGTCTTGAAATCGGCCGCCGGCGCGGCCGCGGGCTGTGCCGCAGCATCGGCCGTCGCCACGCTGTAGGCCTGCTTTCCACCGGCGTCCTGCGCGGAATACAGCGCCCCACCCGCCCAATTTCCCAGAAGGAAGACCAGAAGAGCGCCGCAGAAGCCGCCCACTATCTTCGTGAAGGTCATCGTGTCGAACATGTCTCTTCCCGTCTGATGCGAAGTCTGCGCGTTATCTACCTGCTTCCCCTCGCCGGTTTCAAGGTATACTTAGCGCGACCATTCGCCCTGCCCTGGGCTTTGTTGAATGAGGCAAAGGACATGGTCGGTCGCATCGCGTTTCAGGGAGAGCCCGGAGCCTATTCGCATCAGGCGTGCCGCGAGGCGCGCCCCGCGATGGAGCCGCTGCCCTGCCCGACGTTCGAGGACGCCATCGAGGCTGTCCGCACCGGCGCGGCCGAACTTGGCATGATCGCCGTCGAGAACTCGACCTATGGCCGCGTCGCCGACGTTCACCATCTGCTGCCCGACTCCGGCCTGCACATCGTTGACGAGGCCTTCGTGCGCGTCCACGTCAACCTGCTGGCGCTGCCCGGCACCAGGATCGCGGATCTGCGCCGGGTGCGCGCGATGTCGATCCTGCTGGGTCAGGCGCGCGGCTTCATCCACGACCACGGGCTGGCGACGCTGAACTGGTCTGACAACGCCGCCGGTGCGCGCGATGTCGCGGCGCTTGGCGATCCCGCCGAGGGGGCGCTGGCCTCGGAACTGGCGGGCGAGATCTACGGGCTCGAGGTGCTGGCGCGCCACATCGAGGACCAGAAGAACAACACGACACGCTTCCTGATCATGGCGCGCGAGCCCGATTACACCCGGCGCGGCACGGCGGGCATGATGACCAGCTTCATCTTCCGCGTCCGCAACATCCCTGCCGCGCTTTACAAGGCGATGGGCGGCTTTGCGACCAATGGGGTGAACATGACCAAGCTGGAAAGCTACATGGTCGGCGGTTCCTTCTTCGCCACCCAGTTCTACGCCGAGATCGAGGGCCACCCCGAGGACGCCAACGTCAAGCTGGCGCTGGAGGAACTGGGCTACTTCACCTCGTCGCTGACGCTGCTGGGCGTCTACCCGGCCGATCCGCGCCGCAAGTGACGGCTCAGCGCGGCGCCGCCGCACTCTGGCGATAGCGTTCGGCGATGTCGGCCGCGTGCAGCGCGACGCGGCGGTGCATCCGGTCGGTGACGCGCGCCTTGGCCAGCCGCAGCGACTGCACGAACACCCGCGCCGTCAGCGACAGCGGCTTCAGCTTCACCTTCACCGTCATCCGGGTCTGGCGCCGCGACAGTTCCACCAGATCGACGATCAGTTCGCCCGCCAGGTTGTTCGCCTCGATCCCGAACCGCATGTGGCCGGGTGCGTCGTAATCCTCCAGCGTCAGCACCATCCGGCGCGGCTTGCCGCGGAACGGGAAGGTGGCACGCCACTGCATCCCGGTGCCGGGGGTCACCATGCCTTCGGTGCGCGCCACCTCGGCGCCCCGGCGCAAGGCCGTCTTCTCGAACCCGGCGAAATCGCTCAGGTCGGTGAACACGAAGGCGATCGGCGCCTCGATATCTTCTCGGGTCGTGATGTCCATTGCGCTTGCGGCTGCCCTCCGCTGACCTACGGTCTTGTTTTTCGGTCTCAATCCAACCGGTCGGCCAGCCAGTTTGCAATCAGGAAATGCGCGATGGCGCCACGCCGCGACGGTTTGATGCGCGGGTGCAACCCTGCCATGACGCCCACCATCTCCTCGCGTGTCAGCCACAGCGCATCCTCGATCTCGGCGGGGTCGATGGTGATCGCCTCGCTCTCCGCCTCGCCGTGACAGCCGAGCATCAGCGAGGCGGGAAACGGCCAGGGCTGGCTGGCCAGATAGCGCACCGCGCCCACCCTCACGCCCGCCTCTTCGACGACCTCGCGGCGCACCGCGGCCTCGATCGTCTCGCCGGGCTCCACAAAGCCCGCCAGCAGCGAATACATCCCCTCGGGCCAGCCCGGCGAGCGGCCCATCAGCACCGAATTGCCCCGCGTGATCAGCATGATCACCACCGGGTCGGTGCGCGGGAAATGATGCGCACCGCAGGCCGGGCAGTCGCGCTGCCAGCCCGCCATCGCCCAGAGGCTGCGCGCCCCGCATTTCGCGCAAAACCCGTGATGCGCGTGCCAGCCGAACAGCGCGCGCGCCATCGCCGCCAGTTCCGCCTCGCGCGGGCTCAGGCCCGCCATCACCGCGCGCAACTCGGTAAAACGCATGCCGTCGAGGTCCGGGTGGACCTGTTCGGTCGAGTCGAAGAATTGGCCCAGCGCGGCGGCATCGACCTCTGGCGGCTCCCAGCCGGAAATGTCGGCGGCAAACCGCGGTGCGCCCTCGTCGAAGCCAAGGAACACCATCCCCTCGGCCTGATCCGCCAGCGCCGGATGATCCGGCGCGACCAGACCCAGCCCGTCACCGGCCAAGAGCGGCTTGCCGCGCCACCAGACGCAGACGCGCGCCGCCGGATCGACCCGCAGCGATGCCAGCCGCGCCGCATCCCCCCTCAGCGCCGCCGCGCGGTCCAGGCCCGATCCGCCGAACGTCACCGTTTCCGCAATCCGCATCGTCCCGCCCCTCTGCCTGCGCCGCGCCTTTCCTGCCACGTCGGGCGGACAAGCGCAAACTCGCCGACCGCCCGATCTGGACCTTGGCGGTGCAGACGCTACAACCCTTGGGAGCAGGCCCGGAACGGGCGCCAGTCCACGCAGGAGACGACGTGACCGCACCGCACCCCTTCCTGGCCCACGCTGACCAGGGCCAGGTGCATCTGCGCCTGATTGCCACCACCGATCTGCACGCCCACCTTTTTCCCTACGACTACTTCGCCGACCGCCCGATGGACACCGCGGGCCTTGCCCGCGCCGCCACCCTGATCGCCACGGCGCGGGCCGAGGTGGCGAACGCGCTGGTGCTCGACAACGGCGATTTCCTGCAGGGCAACCCGCTGGGCGACTACATGGCCTACGAACGTGGTCTGAACCCCGGCGAGGTGCATCCGGTGCTGGCCGCGATGGCGGCGGCGGGGATCGAGGCCGCCACCCTCGGCAACCACGAATTCAACTACGGGCTCGACTTTCTGGGCCGCGCGCTGGCAACCGCGCCCTTTCCGATCGTCTCGGCCAATGTCGTGACCACCCCCGGCGCGACCCCGTCCGGCGACCGCACGCTGGTGCCGCCCTTCGTGCTACTCGACCGCACCGTCACCGATGCCGGGGGCCGTGCCCGCCCGCTGCGGATCGGCGTGATCGGCTTCACCCCGCCGCAGATCCTGCAATGGGACCACCACATCCTGTCCGGCCACATCACCGCGCGCGACATCGTCGCCACCGCCGCCCTGAGGGTGCCGGACCTGCGCGCGGCGGGTGCCGACCTTGTGGTGGCGCTGGCGCATTCCGGCCTCGGCGGCGCCGACCCGGTCGACGGGATGGAAAACGCCGCGACCGCGCTGGCCCGCGTTCCCGGCATCGACGCCATCATCGCCGGGCACACCCACCGTGTCTTTCCGTCGGAGGAGTTCGACGGCCAGCCCGGTCTCGACACCCTGCGCGGCACGGCCGGGGACACGCCCGCCGTGATGGCCGGGTTCTGGGGCTCGCACATCGGGGTCATCGACCTGCTGCTGTCGCACAAGGGCGGCCGCTGGCAGGTGACCGCCTCGGCCAGCGAGGCCCGCCCGATCGCCCGCCGCAACACCGCGGGCGACCTTGTCGCCACCGTCGCCAGCGCCGCCGCCGTGCTCGACGCCGCCCGCATCGCGCACGCGGAAACGCTGGCCTACATCCGCCGCCCGATCGGCCGCCTCACCGCGCCGCTGACCAGCTACTTTGCCCTCGCCCTCGATGACCCTTCCGTCCAGATCGTTGCCGAGGCCCAGCGCGCCTATGTCGCCGACATGCTGGAGGGCACGCCGCATGAGGGGCTGCCGGTGCTTTCCGCCGCCGGCCCGTTCAAATCCGGCGGGCGCGGCGGGCCGGAGTATTATACCGACATCCCGGCGGGCGATCTCGCGCTGAAGAACGCGGCCGACCTTTACATCTACCCCAACACGGTCCGCGCCGTCCGCGTCACCGGGGCCGAGTTGCGCGGCTGGCTCGAACGCTCGGTCGGGCTTTACAACCGCATCCTGCCGGGCGTGCCCGACCAGATGCTGATCGACCCGGCGTTCCCGAACTACAACTACGACGTCATCGCGGGCGTCACCTACCGCATCGACCTGCGCCAGCCCCGGCGCCACGACCTGCCCGGCCGCCTCGTCGCCCCGGACGCGCACCGCATCGTCGAGTTGCGCCACCAGGGGCGCCCGGTCGCGGATGATGACGCCTTCATCGTTGCCACCAACAACTACCGCGCCGGGGGCGGCGGCGATTTCCCCGGCGCGCGGGTCGAGACGACCGTCTTCACCAGCCCCGACACCAACCGCGACATCCTGATCCGCCATATCCACGCGCTTGGCACCCTCACGCCGCCAACCCCGGCGACATGGAGCTTCGTGCCGATGCCCGGCACCTCGGTGCTGTTCGACACCGGCCCCGGCGCGCGCGCGCACCTTGCCGAAGTGGCCGCGCGGGGCATCACCGAGGTCGGCCCCGCCCCAGGTGGTTTTCTGCGGCTGCGGCTGACGCTCTAGCCGCCGCCGCCCAGCATCGCCGCGATCACCTCGGCGGTCAGCCGGGTGCCATCGGGGTCGGCCTCGGTCTTCAGCCGGGTGAACGCTTCGGCCCAGGCCGAGGTGCGCAGGCGAAGCGGCGGCCGGTCCTGACCGATCACCCCCAGCACCACCGCCGCGCAGTCTTCCGGCGTCTGATACACCCCGGCGGCGCCGCGCGCGGTGCCGCCGGCCAGATAGCGTTCCAGCAGCGGCTTGTAATCATCCTCCAGGATCCCGCCCGACTCGAGGATCTGCCGCCGCGCCGTGTTGGCGAACTCGGACCGGATGCCGCCCGGTTCCACCAGCGTGAAGCCGATGCCGAAGGCCGGGCCGACATAGGTGGCCAGACTTTCGATGAACCCCTCCACCGCGAATTTCGAGGCGCAGTAGACCTCGTTGAAGGGCTGGCCCACCAGCCCGCCGACCGACGAGATGGCGATCACCTGCCCGCCCCCCGCCAGGCGCATGTGCGGCAGCACGGCCCGGACCGAACGCAAGACGCCCATGAAGTTCACATCCATGATCCGCGCGATCTCGGCCTCGGTCGTCTGTTCGACCGACCGCACGAACCCCTGCCCGGCGTTGGCCACCAGCACGTCGATGCGCCCCGCCCCGGCAACCACCGCCGCCACCGCCGCCGCCACCGAGGCGGCGTCGGTCACCTCGAGCGGCAGCACGCGCAGCGTCCCGCCGACCGCCGCCGCCATCGCATCCAGCGTGCCGCGCTTGCCGGGGTCGCGCATCGTGGCCCAGACGTCGTGCCCGGCCTGCGCCGCCTGCACCGCCAGCGCCGCGCCAAGGCCGGTGGAGGCCCCGGTGATCAGAATCGTCTTGCCCATCGTCATGCCCCCGCGCACAGCGCGATCACCTCGCGCGGCGACAGCAGGAACGGCGCCACGATCCCGCAGGTATCGGCCAGCGGCAGCAGGGTATCGGGCACGGCAAGCCCGATCACCTCGCGCATGAATCGCCGCCGCGCCAGGCAGCGCCCGTGCACCGCCGGATGCGCCGCCTTCAGCGCGGCCTCCAGCGCGGCATCGACGATGACATAGCCGTCCTCCATCCGGGTCGAGCCATAGACCGGATGCGCCGGGATCACGTCGCATTGCATCGCCATTCCCGCCCGCAGCGGCAGCGCCGAGCCCGCGAAGATCGGCGAGGATATCCATTCGTCGCTGCCGATCAGATGGCCGGGGTTGAGCGTGATCCCGTGCCCCGGCAACCGATCCGCGATCAGCGACCAGACCTCGCCGCCCGCAACCCCCGGCCGCATCAGCGCGAACCACTCCGACAGCGCCGCGACATAGGGCCCGGCAAAGGCCGCCACATAGTCCCGCGCGGCCTGCGGCAGGTCGCCCGCCCCAGTCGCCAGCCACCCGGCCCGGCAGATGTTCGCACCCCAATGGCAGACGTTGAACGAAATCTGCGACCCCCGCCGCAGCACCTCGCCGGTCGGCCCGCTCAGCCCCTGGTCGGCCCGCGCCCCGGTGGCAAAGGTCGTGTGGCAGCCCAGCGGCAACCCGCCGATCCGCGCCGCCTCGACCGCCGCGAAGTCGCTCATGCCCTCGCGGAACGCGAACACCATCCGTTTGAACGCCGCCGCCGCCATGTGGTTGGCGAACTCCAGCCGCGCGATCTCAATAATGCTGACGGTGCTGCGCAACCCGTGGCCGGGATGCATGAACAGGTCGGTCGCGTTCTCCACCCGGCCCGCCCGCGCCCGCAGAAGGTCGGCGATCAACGCCGGGATCTCCAGCGCCGTCGCCGGGTCATCGACCTCGCCCGCCTCCCAGTATTTCCAGCCCACGGTGCCGACGCGGGCCCCCCCCGGCACCGCGTCGCGCAAGATCGCATCCAGCCGTTCGCCGTCGCGTGGCTGCGACAGCAGGCTCAGGCTCGCGCAGTGGCGCACCCGCACCAGCCCCGCCGCCACCAGCGGCGAGACGCCCGTGTAAGGCAGGCACTCGTTGCCCGCGACCAGCACCGGCGCCCCCTCCGGCGCCACCACCAGCAGCGCCTCCTCGAACCGCGGATCGAACCCGGTCGCCCAGAGCATGTTGGCCGAATGCTCGCGGTCGCCGTAGATCACCAGCCGGTCGAGCCCGCGCGCCGCCATCGCGCCCCGGATCGCCGCCAGCCGCGCCGTCATTTCGGCCAGCCCCGCCGCCTTCGGCACCGCAGGGGCGCCAAACTCCGGCCATTCGATCGTGATCATCCGTTGCACCCTGCCGCCCTCCCTGGTTCGGGGCACCATAATCCGCCCCCGCCCCCGCTGTCATCGCGCCGCTTGCATCGCCCGCGCCGCCCGCCTATATCCACCCCCGAGAGGTTGGCGCGGGCAGGCGCCTCGCCAACCCGGTCAGGTCCGGAAGGAAGCAGCCGTAACGAGCCCCGCTTGGGTCGTTGTCCAGCCTCTCACCCTTTCCCAATTCTTCTTGGTGGAAATACTCCGGGGTCCGGGGCGGCGCCCCGGCCGTTCACACCCCCTCGACCGCCCAGCCGTATTGCTCCTCGGTCTCCACCGCGCAGGGCCGGACCGCGCGCAACCGCGCCAGCGCCGCCGCCGCAGGTTCGCCCGATGTCACCAGGAGCCGCAGCGCCACCATGCCGGACCGGCCGCAGCCACCCTTGCAATGCACGAGCACCCGCCCGCCACGACCCAGCCAGCCCAGCGCCTCGTCCGCCAGCATCGGCCAGATCGCATCCTCCGCCTCGGTCGGCACGCCATAGTCGGTAATCGGGAAATGCCGCCAGGCCACGCCGTTTCTGCCCAGATCGGTGCCGAACCCGTCTGCCACCCCGTGCATTTCGCCCCTTGAGGCGAGACTCAGCACCATGTCCGGCGCCCAGGCGTGGATCGCGCCCAGATCGCCGTGATAGTCGCCGTAGTGCCCCGGCAGCGGGCAAATCCCCAGCCAGCCTGCCAGCACCGGCACCTCGGCAATCGTGAACCCGCTCATCCCTCGCTCCTCCGCTGCCCGACCCTAGGGGCTGGGTGGACGCCGGGCAAGCCGCGCCCTACTCTGCACGCTGATCCGAATCCAGGAAGGCCCGATGACCGAGACGCCCGACACCGGCTACCAGGTGCTTGCCCGGAAATACCGGCCCCAGACCTTTGCCGACCTGATCGGGCAAGAGGCGATGGTGCGCACCCTGAAGAACGCCTTCGCGGCCGACCGCATCGCCCATGCCTTCATCATGACCGGCGTGCGCGGGGTGGGCAAGACCACCACCGCCCGGATCATCGCCAAGGGCCTGAACTGCATCGGACCCGACGGCAAGGGCGGCCCCACCACCGAGCCTTGCGGGGTCTGCGAGCCCTGCCGCGCCATCGCCGAGGGCCGCCATGTCGACGTGATGGAAATGGACGCCGCCTCGCGCACCGGGGTGGGCGACATCCGCGAGATCATCGACTCGGTCCACTACCGGGCGACCTCGGCGCGCTACAAGATCTACATCATCGACGAGGTTCACATGCTCTCCACCAGCGCTTTCAACGCGCTGTTGAAGACGCTGGAGGAACCGCCCGCCCATGTGAAGTTCATCTTCGCCACCACCGAGATTCGCAAGGTGCCGGTCACCGTCCTGTCGCGCTGCCAGCGGTTTGACCTGCGCCGGATCGAGCCCGAGGTGATGATCGCCCACCTGCAACGGATCGCGGGCCTTGAACACGCGCTTATCGCCGATGACGCGCTCGCCCTCATCACCCGCGCCGCCGAAGGCTCGGTGCGCGACGCGATGAGCCTGATGGATCAGGCGATCAGCCACGGCGCGGGGCAAACCTCGGCCGATCAGGTGCGCGCCATGCTGGGGCTGGCCGACCGCGGCCGCGGCCTTGATCTGTTCGAACTGATCCTGAGGGGCAACGCGGCGAGCGCGCTGGCGGAACTGTCATCGCAATATGCCGATGGCGCCGACCCGATGGCGGTCCTGCGCGATCTGGCCGAGATCACGCATTGGGTCAGCGTCATCAAGATCACACCCGAGGCGGCGGACGACCCCACCGTGCCGCCGGATGAACGCGCCCGTGGCCTGGACATGGGCGCCCGGCTTTCGATGCGGGTGCTGACCCGGATGTGGCAGATGCTGCTGAAGGCGCTGGAAGAGGTCGCGCAGGCCCCGAACGCCATGATGGCGGCCGAGATGGCGGTGATCCGGCTGACCCATGTCGCCGACCTGCCGACGCCCGAGGAACTGGTGCGCCGCCTGCAATCGCAACCCCAGCCGCAACCGCCATCGGGTGCGCCCATCGGTGGCGGCCCCGGACCGGGCGGCCTTGCGGGCGGCCCGTCCCGCCTGTCCGCCCCGCGCGGCCCCGCCGCCTCTGGCGCGGCGACGGCACTGGCCGAGGCGCCCGACTCACTCCTCTCGCGCTTCCCCGGTTTCGAGCAGATCGTCGCCCTGATCCGCGCCAACCGTGACGTGAAGCTGCTGATCGAGGTGGAAACCACCCTGCGCCTGGTCCACTACGCCCCCGGCCGGATCGAGTTCGAGCCGACCGACCGCGCCCCGACCGACCTTGCCGCCCGCCTGTCGCAGCGCCTGCAAGCCTGGACCGGCGCGCGCTGGGGCGTCAGCGTCGTCTCGTCCGGCGGCGCCGCCACCATCACCGAATCCCGCGACAAGGACCGCCTGGCCGCCGAGGCCGAGGCGAAGCTGAACCCGCTGGTGCAGGCCGTCTTTGCCGCCTTCCCCAAGGCGCGCATCAGCGATATCCGGTCCCCCGAGGCCCGCGCCGAGGTTGCCGCCGCCGAGGCGCTACCCGAGGTCGAGGACGAATGGGATCCGTTCGAGGACAACTGAAAGGGCGCGACATGCTGAAGGGTTTGGGCGGTCTTGGCGACATGGCCAAGATGATGAAGGCCGCGCAGGACATGCAGGCCAGGATGGAGGCGCTGACCGCCGAGATGGAGCGTGTCACGGTGCAGGGCGAATCGGGTGCCGGGCTGGTGCGCGCCACCGCCACCGCCAAGGGCGACCTGACCGGGCTGAACATCGACCCCTCGATCCTCGTCGCCTCGGAGAAAGAGGTGGTCGAAGACCTGATCCTCGCCGCGATCAGGGACGCCCAGATCCGCGCCGCCGCCCGCTATCAACAGGAACTGCGCAAGCTGACCGACAGCATGGGCCTGCCGCCCGACATGAAATTGCCGTTCTGACGCCCTCGCGGACTGTCGTCCCCGCGCAAGCGGGGATCTCCCTCCGCAACTCCGCCTTCTCCCAGCGAAAGCCCCCATGACCGACGCCCCGCCCGAGATCGACGCGCTGATCGAAATGATGGCCCGCCTGCCCGGCCTCGGCCCTCGCTCGGCCCGCCGCGCGGTGCTGCACCTGATCAAGAAGCGCGCCGTCCTGATGGCGCCGCTGGCCGAGGCGATGGCGCTGGTCGCCCGCACCGCCCGCGAATGCGTCGCCTGCGGCAACATCACCACCGCCGACCTCTGCCCGATCTGCGCCTCCGGGAAACGGGCCAACGGCGAAATCTGCGTGGTGGAGGATGTCGCCGACCTCTGGGCGATGGAACGCTCGGGCACCTATCGGGGCCGCTACCACGTCCTCGGCGGCACGCTCTCGGCGCTCGACGCGGTGGGGCCGGACGAATTGCGCATCCCCAAACTCCTCGCCCGCATCGCCGACGAAGGCGTGACCGAAATCATCCTCGCCCTGAACGCCACCGTCGACGGCCAGACCACCGCCCACTACATCGCCGAAGCGGTCGAAGCCACCGGCGTCGCCGTCACCAGCCTCGCGCAAGGCGTGCCGATCGGCGGCGAGCTGGACTACCTCGACGACGGCACGATCAGCGCGGCACTGCGGGCAAGGAAAAGGTTTTGAGGGGGGGCGGGAGTTGCTTTGAGCCCGATCCAAACCTTCATCTTCATCCTCGCTCAAGTTTCTTCCGCAACCTCATTCGAGTCTCGCTTCCCGCGATTGCAGCCAAAGCAAAGGAACGTCTGAAAAACCTCCCGCTTTCGGCGTGATCTGGTAGACTTGGGCAAGCCTCCAGGGAGCCCTGCCGATGTCGAAACAGCCCGCCTTTCCCGGTCTTCGCGACGCGATGAAGAAGAAGCAGACGCGGCGTGAACTATTTCTG
>NZ_CBAICG010000025.1:0-57384 GCF_964715405.1 Solirhodobacter sp.
CGAAACCTCCGGGCAGCGTATTGCCCAGAAGCGTCGCCAGCCGCGCCGAAAAGAGCGTGCCGAACAGCGCGATCCCGATCGACCCCCCGACCTGCCGGAACAGCTGGAACCCCGCGGTGCCCACCCCCAGCATCTCGCGCGGGACCGCGTTCTGGATCGCCGTGGTGCCCACCGACATCGTCGGCCCCATGCCAAGGCCGACCATCGCGATCATGATCGTCAGCGCCCAGCGAGGCGTTTCCGGCGTCAGTTGCGTCAGCAGCGTCAGGCCGACCGTCAGCATGAAGGTGCCGCCGACCGGAAGCCAGCGGTACTTTCCCGTCCGCCCCATGATCTGACCGCTGACCACCGACGACGTGACGATGCCCAGCATCAGCGGCAGAAGCTGCATCCCCGAGGCGGTCGGGCTGATGCCCTTCGCGACTTGCAGGTAAAGCGGCAGGAAGGTGATCGCGCCGAACATCGTCGCAAAGACGATGAAGCCGATCGCGCTGAAGATCACGAAGGTGTTGTGGCGAAACAGCGCGGGCGGCAGGATCGGCTCGGCCGCGCGCTGTTCGGTGGCGATCAGCGCGCCGATAGCGGCAATGCTCAGCACGATCAGCGTCAGGATGAAGGGCGAGCCCCAGGGAAAGCTGCGCCCGCCGAGGCTGGTGAACAGCACCACCGAGGCCAGCGCCGTGGTCAAGAGCACCGCCCCCATGCTGTCGATCTTGTGACTGGTGCGGATGCCGCGCGGCTTGAACGCGACGGCAAAGGCCACCAGCGCGGCGATGCCCAGCGGCAGGTTGATGTAGAAGATCCACCGCCACGAGAAATGATCGACGATGTAGCCGCCCGCCAGCGGTCCCGCCACGCTCGACAGGCTGAACACGGCGGCGAACACGCCTTGAACCTTGCCCCGCTCCCGTGGCGCCACCACGTCGCCGATCACCGTCTGCGCCAGCACCATCAGCCCGCCGCCGCCCACGCCCTGCAAGCCCCGCGCCAGGATCAGGAAGGTCATCGAGGTGGCCTGCCCGCAGAGCATCGAGCCCAGCAGGAACAGCGTCACGGCAATCTGCATCATCACCTTGCGGCCGTAGAGGTCGCCCAGCTTGCCGTAAAGCGGCGCCACCACGGTCGAGACCAGCAGGTAGGAGGTGACGACCCAACTCAGATGGTCAAGCCCGCCCAGATCGGCCACGATGGTGGGCAGCGCGGTCGACACGATGGTCTGATCCAGCGAGGCCAGCAGCATCATCACCGCGATCGCGGTGATGATCAGCTTGCGCGACTGGGCGGGTTCGGCGGAGGGTGTGGTCATGCGGAATTCCTTGCCACGGGGGCTGGTGATCCGCCCCCCGCGCGCCCCAATCTAGGACGCGGCGCAGGGCAGGGCAACCGGAGGCGGGCATCATGACAGACCGGCGCGGGGCGATCCTCTGGGTGCTGTGCCTTCAATATTTCGTGGCCGAGGCCATCGTGGCGCAGGGCTACTGCGGCCCCTACAACCTGCCCACGAACTACATCAGCGACCTTGGCGCCCGCACCTGCGCCAAGGTCTGCTCGCCGCTGCACCCGCTGATGAACGCGTCGTTCCTGCTGCAGGGGGTGCTGATCGCCGGTGGCGCGCTGGCGGTCCGGCGCATCTTTCCACGCAGCAGCATGTTCACCGCCGCGCTGGTCTGCATCGCCGCCTCGGCCGCGGGGGTGATCCTTGTCGGCCTTTATCCCGAGGATTCGGGCTCGCCCTGGCATTACAACGGCGCCGCCGAGAACTTCCTGCTCTCGAACCTCGGCATGGTGCTGGCGGGCCTCGCCTTGCGCCCCGTCGCCCCTGCCCGCGCGTTCTACAGCCTTGCCAGCGGCTTGATCGGCCTTGCGGGTCTCGCGCTGCTGGCGGTGAAGGCCGATCTTGGCCTCGGCATCGGCACGGTGGAACGGATCACGGCCTACCCGTTCCCGCTCTGGCTCGGCGTGACAGGGCTCTGGCTGCTGCGCCGCGCGGGCTGAGACACTGGTGACCCCGGATGGATTCGAACCATCGACCTGCCGCTTAGGAGGCGGCCGCTCTATCCCCTGAGCTACGGGGCCACGCGCCGTCCTTGTGCCGGGAAACGACGCGGTGCGCAACTGTCCTGGGCTGGTCGCGATCGCATCGGCAAGGCGGGGAAGGCGGGGCGGGGAAGGCAAGGGGGAGTGACTTTTGGCCCACCACTCCCCCTAAAGTCCAGATCGTCACGGAGAAAGAGCTTGCAGGACGCGCTGGATTCGGTCGGCTTTGCGGCCGTTAGCGGTAACATAGCCGAACATGCGGGCTTGGACAAGCGCGAGGTTGGCGCTAACAATGATCTATCCACAGTTCATTCGGGCACTCCATTGACCAGCGAACCACGCCTCGACCCCCGCCGCACCCTGACGCTTCGCGATGTGTCCGAAGCCTCCGGGGTCAGCGAGATGACGGTCAGCCGGGTTCTGCGCAACCGCGGCGACGTCTCGCGCAGCACGCGCGACCGGGTGCTGATGGCGGCCAAGGCGCTGGGCTATGTGCCCAACAGGATCGCGGGCGGCCTGGCCTCGCAGCGCGTGAACCTGATCGCGGTGATCATCCCGTCGCTGTCGAACATGGTGTTCCCCGAAGTGCTGACCGGCATTTCGGAAATCCTCGACGATACCGGCCTGCAACCGGTCGTCGGAGTCACCAACTACTCGCCCGAGCGCGAAGAGCGGGTGCTTTACGAGATGCTGTCCTGGCGCCCCTCGGGCGTCATCATCGCCGGGCTGGAACACAGCGACGCCGCCCGCGCCATGATGCGCAACGCGGGCATCCCGATCGTCGAGATCATGGATGTCGATGGCGAGGCGGTCGACTCCGTCGTGGGCATCTCGCACATCCGCGCCGGGCAGATGATGGCGCAGGCGATCCTGGCCGCGGGCTATCGCAAGATCGGCTTTCTTGGCACCCAGATGCCGCACGACCACCGCGCCCGCAAACGGCTGCAAGGCTTCACCGCCGCGCTCGCCGGGGCGGGGCTGGAGGTGCAGGACCGCGAATACTACGACGGCGGCTCGGCGCTGCTGAAGGGGCGCGAGATGACGCAGGCCATCCTCGCGCGCCGACCAGATCTCGATTTCCTTTACTATTCCAATGACATGATCGGCGCGGGCGGGCTTCTGCACTGTCTTGGCGCGGGCATCGACGTGCCCGAACGGCTTGGCCTTGCCGGCTTCAACGGCGTCGAACTGCTGGAAGGGTTGCCCCGGCGCCTTGCCACGATGGATGCCTGTCGGCTGGAGGTCGGCCGCCGCGCCGCCGAGATCATCGCGGGCAAGACCGCCGACGGAAAGACCAGCGGCCTGCGCATCGAACTGACCCCCCGGCTCGACCCCGGCGAGACGATCCGCCCGCCGCGCTGAGCGCTCAGCCGCCGAACTTCACCCGCAGGGTAAAGCCGTAATCGGCCGCCGTCAGCGCATCGGGCGCCGCCGGGAAGGGTGCCGCCGCCCGCACCGCCGCCACCGCCGCAAGGTCCAGCGCCGCCACGCCGGAAGACTGCGCAACACTGGCCGCCACCAGTTGCCCGTCGCGGTCCAGCGACAGCGCCACCCCCACCGTGCCGCGCGCATCCCCGGCCGCCACCGGGTATTGCTTGTGCCGCTCCACCCCCGCCATGATCCGCGCGCCCCAGCCTGCCAAAGCCGTCGCCTCGGCCGAACCGGTCGCCGTCATCGCGGCCTGCCCGCCCGTGCCCGCCGAAGCCCCGGCACCCGCGCCACGCGCCTTGCCACCCGCTTGCGCTTCGGCCGGTCTCGGCCGCGATGCCGCCGGTTTCGGTGGCGGGGGTGCCGCATCCGCCAGCGGCGCAGGCTCGGCCGCGCGCGGCGGCGGCAGTGGCGTTGCATCGGTTTGCGCCGGTCCCGCCCCGTCGCCCGGCAGCGGCGGCAGCGTCCCTTCGGCATCCGGCGGCGCCGCAACCTGCCCGATCGCGGCCACCAACCCCGGCACGGGTGGCAACGGCACCGCCTGCGCGGGCGCATCGGCCATCGGCGCAACGGGCCGCACCACCACCGCCTGCGCGACCGGCGTATCGGCGCGCGGCGCGACCACCAACCGATCCTCGTGGGGGGTCACAGGGGCGGCTTGCACCACCGTCGGCACCACCGGCCCGGTTGCCGCGGGCGAGGGTGGCAGCGCGGCGACCAGCGTCACCTGCAACACCCCGCCATCGCCCGACGACAGCCCCCCCGTTGTTGCCGCCAGCGCCAGCCCGACCACGCCGACGTGCAGCAGCGCCGAGATCGCCACCGTCCAGAGCCGCTCCCCTCGCCGCCGCTCCGCCTCGGCAACAGCCCGTCGCGGCGCCACCACGCGCGGCGCAGGCCCACCCTCGGGCGCCACCTCGATGGACGGAAACCGCCGCCCCGGAAACGCCACCACCTGACGCGCGCTCAGCGGTGGCGGCGGGGCGGGGGTTTCCACCCGGCGGCGCGGGAACGCGACGACGCTCATGCCCGCCCCGGTCCCGGCGGGTCGCCGGTCTTGTCTGGCAGGCAGGCGGGCATCGTCATCCTTTCCGGCATCCTTCGGCGTCAGCATCGCGCCCCACGCCCAAGCGGGCGCGGCCAAAGGCGACACCCCGGCCAGCAGGCGCGAATCGCCGCGCAGGATAGGCCCCTGCGCGCGCCGCGCAAACCAGCCTCAATCACCCGCCACCGCGATCTCGGTGCCCCAAGCCGCACAGGCGGCCCGCACCGCCGCGGAGGGCGACGCGTCGGTGAAGAACGTGTCCACCCCGGCCAGCGAGGCGATGCGCACCGGCGCCGTGCGGGCGAACTTGGAGCGGTCGGCCACCAGAAACCGCCGCCGCGCCTGCGCAAGAATCGCCTGCGCCACCCGCACTTCGCGCACGTCGAAATCCAGCAGATCGCCCGCCTCGTCCAGTGCCGAGGCGCCGATGACGGCGAAATCCACCTTGAACTGGCGCACCACCTCCATCGTCATGTCGCCTACCAGCCCGGCATCGGCGCGCCGCAGGACGCCCCCCGCCACGATCACCTCGCAGCCCTCGTTCCGCGCCAGAATGTTCGCGACGTTCAGGTTGTTCGTCACCACCATCAGGTTGCGATGATGCAGCAGGCCGCGCGCCACCGCCTCGGTGGTGGTGCCGATGTTGAGAAACAGCGAGGCATCCTGCGGTATTGCCGCCGCACAGAGCCGCCCGATCCGCTCTTTCTCGGCGGCATGCAGGCTGCGCCGGTCCTCATAGCCGATGTTCACCACACCCGAGGCCAGCACCGCCCCGCCGTAGACGCGCGTCAACTGCCCGGCGTCGCACAACTCCGTCAGGTCGCGCCGCACCGTCTGCAAGGTCACGCCAAAGCGGGCGGCGAGGTCTTCGACCACCACTTTGCCCTCTTCCCGCGCGATCTTCAGGATTTCGCCTTGCCGGAAATTCTGTGCCATCGAAGCCTCCTGCCCCCGGTGTAGCAAAGCCCGAGCGGTTCGGGAATTGCCGGGGTAACCGATCCGCCGGAAGGCGCGCGCGCCGACTGTCGGCGGCCGAGCCGAATCGCAACGCACGGGTGAAACTGGCGCACCCGCGCCAGAAAGGGAGGAACAAACGTTTTGGTCCGGCGCGAAAACGCGGCCAATTCCGGAAAATATTTCCGGCCATTCTCGAAAGCGGTCCTTTGTTCCGCCGCCCCTCCGTTGTGTGGAAGGTCATTCCCCCGCCGCAGACCGGCAGGCGAACGTGGTCCTTATCTTTTCCCCATGATTGCAATTGGTTACGGGATTGCCCCATATCAGGGCACAGCGTAGCCCCCCGCGCCGGCCCCAAGGAAGGACATCCGATGCCCCTGACCGCGATTCCGCAAGACTGGCTGTTCGGCCTTGTCGGCGGGTTGATGATCGGCGTCGCGGCCGCGGTGCTGCTGCTCTTCAACGGGCGCGTCCTCGGTGCGAGTGGAATTCTTGGCAGCGCACTGGAGGGCACCAGCGAACGCGCCTCCGATGAGCGGCTGACGTTCCTGGCCGGGCTGATCGGCGCCCCGGCGCTGGCCGTGGCGTTGTTCGGGGCACCCCTGACCCATGTCTCGGGCGATGTCCCGCTGCTGATCGTTGCCGGGTTGCTGGTCGGCTTCGGCACCCGCCTCGCCAACGGCTGCACCTCGGGTCACGGCGTCTGTGGCATGTCGCGGTTCTCGATCCGCAGCATCGCTGCCACCGTCGTCTACCTTGCGGCCGGCATGGTCGCCTTCTACGTCGCCCGTCACATTCTGGGAGCCATCTGATGCGCCTTCTTGTTTCCACCGTCTCGGGCGCCCTGTTCGGCCTCGGGCTGCTGGTCTCCGGCATGACCGACACCGCCAAGGTGCAGGGCTGGCTCGACATCGCGGGCACCTGGGATCCGACGCTCGCCTTCGTGCTGGGCGGCGCGATCCTGCCGATGCTGCTGGCCTGGCGCATCGCGGCGCGGCGCCGGACGGCGGTTCTGGGCGAGCCGATCCCGTCGATGCCCGCGCAGGTCATCGACGCGCGGCTGCTGGGCGGCTCGGCGCTCTTTGGCATCGGCTGGGCGCTGGCGGGCTTCTGCCCCGGCCCCGCGCTCGCTTCGCTCGGATGGAGCGGGGTCGGCGGCACCGCCTTCGTGCTGGCGATGATCGCGGGGATGATCGGCCATCAGGTTCTGCAACGGGGCGCGGTCCAGACCGCCTGACCCGTCGCGGGTCTGGTCTTTGAATTCGTCCAAGCCATCGCGTGACGGAAAGGCCGCCGCCCTCTGACGGGTCGGGGGCCTTTTTCGCAGGCAACGAACCTGTCACGAGCGAACATGACAATTGACGAAACGAACAGTTCCACCGATGGTCCGATGCAAACAGGGGGGCCAGATGGAACCGGTCGATCTTTTTGTCATCGGCGGCGGCGTGAACGGCTGCGGCATTGCGCGCGACGCGGCGGGGCGCGGGCTCACCGTCACCCTGGCCGAGATGAACGACCTTGCCTCGGCCACCTCGTCGGCGTCCACCAAGCTCTTTCACGGCGGCCTGCGCTACCTCGAATACTTCGAGTTCCGGCTGGTCCACGAATCGCTGGTGGAGCGCGAGGTGCTGCTGCGCGCCATGCCGCACATCAGTTGGCCGATGCGCTTCGTGCTGCCCTATCACCCCTCGATGCGGTTCGAGGGGGACACGCCGACCTCGCGCCTGCTGTCGGTCTTCATGCCGTGGATGAAGGGCCGCCGCCCGGCCTGGCTGATCCGGCTGGGCCTGTTCATGTACGACCATCTGGGCGGTCGGAAGCTTCTGCCGGGCACGCGGTCGGTGAACCTGACGACCGATCCGGCGGGCAAGCCGCTGAACCCGAAGTTCACCCATGCGTACGAATACTCCGACTGCTGGGTCGAGGATTCCCGCCTTGTCGTGCTGGCCGCCCGCGATGCGCAGGCGAAGGGCGCGACCATCCTCACCCGCGCCCGCGTCACCGGCGCGCGGCGCGAGGCCGATCTGTGGCACATCACGGTGGAGGGCGACGACGAGACCGTGACCCACACCGCCCGCGTACTGGTCAACGCAGGCGGGCCCTGGGTCGGCCAGATCATCACCGGCACGCTTGGCATCAGCTCCACCGAGGGCGTTCGGCTCGTGCGCGGCAGCCACATTGTGACCAAACGTTTGTTCGATCACGACCGCTGCTACTTCTTTCAGGGCACCGATGGCCGGATCATCTTCGCGATCCCCTATGAGGGCGACTTCACCCTGATCGGCACCACCGACAAGGATCACAAGGGCTCGCCGGGCGATGCGGTCTGCACCCCTGAGGAGCAGGATTACCTCTGCGCCTTCGCCTCGCAATACTTCGCCAGGCCGGTGACGCGGGCCGATATCGTCTGGACCTATTCCGGCGTCCGCCCGCTTTATGACGATGGCGCGAAATCGGCCACTGCCGCCACGCGCGACTACGTGCTGTCGCTGGACAAGGGCGCTGGTGCGCCGCTGCTCAGCGTCTTCGGCGGCAAGATCACCACCCACCGCCGCCTTGCCGAACACGCGCTGGAAAAGTTGCTGCCGTTCTTCCCCAAGGCCAAACCGGCGTGGACGGCGGGCGCAGCCCTGCCCGGCGGCGATTTTCCGGTGCTGGGCTTCGATGCCCTCGTTGCGAGGTTGCGCACGGATTACCCCTTCCTCACCGCCTTCCACGCCCGCCGCCTGTGCCGCGCCTATGGCACCGAGGCGCCAACGATCCTTGGCGCCGCCAAGCGCCCGGAAGACCTCGGCCGCGACTTCGGCGCGACGCTGACCGAGGCCGAACTGCACTGGCTGATGGGCAAGGAATACGCCCGCACCGCCGCCGACGTGGTCTGGCGCCGCTCGAAACTCGGCCTCAGGCTGACGCCCGACCAGATCGCCGCGCTGGAGGCGTGGATGACGGAGGCCCGCGCATGACCCGCATCCTTGCCATCGACCAGGGCACCACCTCCACCCGTGCGATCCTGTTCGACGCGGCGCTCAGGGTCGAGGCCACCGCCCAGGCCGAGTTCCCGCAGCACTTCCCGCGCTCGGGCTGGGTCGAGCATGACCCGGCCGAGATCTGGTCCTCGACCGAGGGCACCATCCGCAAGGTGATGGCCAACGCCGGGGTGACCGCCAGGGACATCGCCGCCATCGGCATCACCAACCAGCGTGAAACCACCCTGCTGTGGGACCGCGCCACCGGCGAACCGCTGCGCAACGCCATCGTCTGGCAGGACCGCCGCACCGCCGACACCTGCGAACGCCTGCGCGCCGCGGGCCATGAACCGCTGATCCGCGAAACCACCGGCCTGCTGCTCGACCCCTACTTTTCGGCGACCAAACTCGCCTGGCTGCTCGACCATGTCGATGGCGCCCGCGCGCGCGCAACGAAAGGTGAACTGGCGTTCGGCACCGTCGACAGCTTCCTGATCTGGAAGCTGACCGAGGGGCGCGTTCATGCCACCGACGCCACCAACGCCGCCCGCACGATGCTTTATGACATCCGCACCGGCCGCTGGTCACCGGAACTTTGCGCCCTGTTCGACATCCCCGCATCGCTGTTGCCCGAGGTCCGCGACTGCGCCGCCGACTTCGGCGCCACCACGCTGTTCGGCGGCTCAATCCCGATTCTCGGCGTCGCGGGCGACCAGCAGGCCGCGACCGTCGGCCAGGCCTGCTTTGCCCCCGGCATGGTGAAATCGACCTATGGCACCGGCTGTTTCGCACTGGCCAATACCGGCAACCGGATGGTGATCAGCACCCACCGCCTGCTGACCACCATCGCCTACCAGTTGAACGGCCAGCCGACCTACGCGCTTGAAGGCTCGATCTTCATCGCGGGCGCCGTGGTGCAATGGCTGCGCGACGGGCTGCACCTGATCGGCGCGGCATCCGAGGCCGGGCCGCTGGCGGAAACCGCCGACCCGCATCAGCAGGTCATCCTCGTTCCCGCCTTCACCGGCCTCGGCGCGCCCTACTGGGATGCCCACGCCCGCGGCGCGATCTTCGGGCTGACCCGCGCCACCGGCCCGGCCGAATTGGCCCGCGCCGCGCTGGAAAGCGTCGGCTTCCAGACCCGCGACCTGATGGAGGCAATCGCCGCCGACATGATTGCCGACTCGGGGGGCGGCACCCCGACCCGGACCCTGCGCGTCGACGGTGGCATGACGGCCAGCGACTGGACGATGCAGTTCCTCGCCGACATCCTCGGCGCCCCGGTGGACCGACCGCAGGTCCGTGAAACCACCGCGCTGGGCGCCGCCTGGCTGGCCGGGATGCAGGCGGGCGTCTGCCCCGATGCCGCGGGCTTCGCGCAATCCTGGGCGCTCGATCGCCGCTTCACGCCGCAGATGCCGCAGGCCGCCCGCGATGTCCGTTACGCGATGTGGAAGGATGCGGTGCGCCGCACCCTGACGCCCGCCGCATCCTGACGCCCGCGTGACCCTGTCGCACTCTGCCCCCCTGTTCAGCGCCGCGGCTTGCGCCTAACCTCGCGCCATGCGCCAGAACCGCCGCCTTCCGGGCCTTGTCCTGACCCTGATGCTCGTCCTCGCCAGCATGGCGACGGGCTTGGGTTACAGCTATGCGCGCGCCGCGACCGATCCGGCGCTGATCGCCTATGCCGAGGCGGGCGGCAGCCTTGACGATCTTTGCCTGGGCTCGGGCGGCGCCAGCCACCGCGGCATCCCGTGCGACTGCTGCCTGACCGGCCCGGCCCTGATCCCCGATCCGGTCGCCCTGCCGCATCCCGTCGGCTACGTTCTGGCGCTCGCGCCGCTGTTCTCTGCCACCCCCGCGCTGCCCGACACGCCGCGCGACCCGGTGCGTGCAGTCCGCGGTCCGCCCGCCGCCGTCTGAGCCCGTCATCCCTCACCCCGGCCCGGCGACCGCACTGCGGCGCGGGCCCGCTCAGACACGAACGGACACACCATGAAGAAACTCAGCCTCATTCTGGCCGCCCTGGCCTTTGCCACGTCTGCCGCGGCGCAAGACTTTACCGTCGGCAGCCTCACCATCTCCGACCCGCATGCCGCACCGACGACGCCCTCGCAGATGTCGGACGCGGGGTTCATGACGATCACCAACGCCGGTGACGCGCCCGATGACCTGATCGGCGTCTCGGGCGATTTCGCCGACCTGATGCTGCATGTCACGGCGGTCGATGCGAACGGCATCGCCACCATGACCCATGTCGAGTCGCTGGAGATTCCGGCCCACGGCAAGGTCGAACTGAAGCACGGCGGCTATCACATCATGATGATGGGCCTGAAGAAACCGCTGACCAAGGGCGAGATGGTTCCGGCCACGCTGACCTTCAAGAACGCGGGCAACGTCAAGATCGAGTTCATGATCGGCGACGGCGGCATGGACATGCAGTCGGGCGACGCGACGATGGGCGGAATGAAGATGGACAGCGCCGACGCCGACGCCATCGCCGCCACGATCAAGGGCCAGTTCGACAAGCCCGACGCCCCGCTGACCGTGGCCAATGTCTCGGTGCAGGGCAGCGCCGCCGTCGCGGGCTGGTCGCAGGGCGGCATGGGCGGACGCGCTTTCCTGACCAAGGGCGCCAAGGGCTGGTCGATCACGCTCTGCTCGGGTGAAAGCCTGACGCAGGCCGCCACGCTGAAGTCGCTCGGGCTCAGCGCGGCGGATGCCGATGCGCTGGCCATGTCGGTGGCCGCGGCCGACGCCACGCTGCCGCCCGCCACAGTGGCGCTGCTCAACAGCTTTGCAGGCACCGTGCAGATGGACGGCGCCGGAAACTGATCCCTCTGGCGGCGGGCGCCCGACGTCGGAGCGCCCGCTTTCCGGCCGCCGTCACGCGTCGGCGCGCAAGCTCTGGCGCTGTTTGCCCAAGCCCTCGATCCCCAGTTCCACCACGTCGTCGGCGCGCAGGTAGGTCGGCGGCTTCATCCCCATGCCGACGCCCGGCGGGGTGCCAGTCGAGATCACGTCGCCCGGTTCCAGGCTCATGAACTGGCTCAGGTAGCTGACCAGATGCGCCACGCCGAACACCATCGTTTTCGTCGATCCGTCCTGCCGCGTGGTGCCGTTCACCGTCAGCCACATCGCCAGGTTCTGCGGGTCCGCCACCTCGTCACGCGTCACCAGCCAGGGGCCGATCGGGCCGAAGGTGTCGCAGCTTTTGCCCTTGGTCCACTGGCCGCCGCGTTCGGTCTGGAAGGCGCGCTCGGAATAGTCGTTGATCACGCAATACCCCGCGACATGGTCCAGCGCCTCGGCCTCGGTCACATACTTTGCCCGCTTGCCGATGATGACGCCCAGCTCCACCTCCCAGTCGGTCTTTTCCGATCCGCGCGGAATCCGCACCTCGTCATCCGGCCCGCCGATCGCGCTGGTGGCCTTCATGAACAGGATCGGCTCCTTCGGGATCGGCGCGCCGGTCTCGGCGGCATGGTCGGCGTAGTTCAGACCGATGCACATGAACTTGCCCACCCGGCCGACGCAGGGGCCGTAGCGCACCGCGCCTTCGACCAGCGGCAGGCTGGCCGGATCAATCGCCGCCAGTGCCGCCAGCCCTTCGGGCGTCAGCACATCGCCCGCGATATCGCCCACCACGGCCGACAGGTCGCGGATGCGGCCCTCGGCATCCAGCATCCCCGGCTTCTCGGCCCCGCTCGGCCCATAGCGCAAAAGCTTCATCGCCTGTCCCCTTCTTTCGGTTTGTCGCCAGACTTGGCTGGCCCGGCCTTCGACGTCAAGGCATCGACGCGCGCCGCGCGCGGGTGCTGGCGCTGGCGAGCCTCGATCTGGCCGATCCGCAGATGGCGCAGCCCATCGACCAGCACGGCGATCAGCAGCCCGAAGTTCAGCATCCCGTTGGCGGCCGCCATCCCGCCCAGCAACTGCCATTCCTTCGGCAGCAGCACGTCGCCGTTGCCCAGCGTCGTGAACGAGACCAGCGCGAAGTAGACCGCCTGTTCCATCGTCGGAAAGAGGCCCATCAGCCGGAAGGCGATCGCCCAGATCCAGACCCCGGCCGTGACCAGCCACAGGCTCCAGATCGCGGCCAGCGACAGTGCCAGCATCAGCTTGGGGCGATGCGGCTCGCGCATGAACCAAGGCATCGCGCGCTGCAGCATCACCTCCATGAACCAGAAGCTGAGCCCCGCGACCAGGATGCAGGTCAGCATCAGACACGACCCGACGAGAATCTGGATGATCATGCGTTCTCCTTGCCGCTGCGGCAGCTACAGTAGACTGTGGCGCGCCAGGGGAAAAGCGCCGCACGTCGGTGCAACGTCGGTGTGTTTTCGGTGCTTTATCGGTGCAAATTCGGTATTCGGTTTGCCGCCGTCTGGACAGGCCCCCGCCACATGCCTATCTCGGTCCGATCATGGTGCAACACGCTGACCCCAATTCGAAGCTGATCGCCGACAACCGCCGCGCGCGGTTCGATTTCGCCATCGAAAGCGATATCGAGGCGGGCATCGTGCTGACCGGGTCCGAGGTGAAGTCGCTGCGCCAGGGCGGCTCCAACATCGCCGAAAGCTATGCCTCGGTCGAGGGCGGCGAGTTGTGGCTGATCAACGGCTACATCGCGCCCTACCGTCAGGCCAAGACCTGGGGCCATGATGAACGCCGTCGGCGCAAGCTACTGGTTTCGCGCAAGGAACTGGCACGGCTCTGGTCGGCGACGGCGCGCGAGGGGATGACCATCGTGCCGCTGAAGCTTTATTTCAACGAACGCGGCATGGTGAAGCTGAAGCTGGGGGTGGCCAAGGGCAAGTCCCATGCCGACAAACGCGAAACCAGCGCCAAGCGCGACTGGGACCGCCAGAAACGCCGGTTGCTGAAGCAAAACCAGTAGGCCGCGCCGGGGTTGCCTGACCGGGCACACCCCGCTAAGTCAATCTGGCCGAGTGCAGGAGCGCCGATGATGCAGGACGATCCGAAAACCCTTGTTTCCACCGACTGGCTCGCCGCCCATCTGCGCGACCCCGACCTGCGCATCCTCGACGCCTCGTGGTATCTGCCCGACACCGGCCGCGACGCCCGTGCCGAATATGCCGCAGCCCATATTCCCGGCGCCCGCTTCTTCGACATCGACGAGATCGCCGATCAGCGCTCGCCCCTGCCGCACATGGCGCCGCCGCCCGAGAAGTTCATCTCGCGCCTGCGCGCGATGGGGATCGGCGATGGTCATCAGGTCGTGGTCTATGACGGCGCGGGCCTGCTGTCGGCGCCGCGGGTCTGGTGGACCTTCCGCCTGATGGGCAAGACCGATGTGGCCGTGCTGGATGGTGGCCTGCCGAAATGGCGCGCCGAGGGCCGCGAGATCGAGGACATGGACCCGATCGTGCGCGACCGCCACATGACCGTGCAACGGCAGGCCGGGCTGGTGAAGGACGTCACGCAGGTCGCCGCCGCGTCCAAGCTGGGCGATTGGGACATCGTCGATGCGCGTTCCCCCGCCCGCTTCCGGGGCGAGGCGGCAGAACCGTGGCCGGGGCTTCGCGCGGGCCATATCCCCGGATCGAAGAACGTCCATTATCAAGACCTTCTGAACTCCAATGGCACGATGAAGGACGTGGCCGCCCTGCGTGCCGCCTTCGCGGCCGTCGGGGTTGACCTGGCCAGGCCCATCATCTCGACCTGTGGGTCGGGCATCACGGCGGCCATCCTCGATCTGGCGCTGGAACGGATCGGGCACCGCGCGCACGCGGTCTATGACGGATCGTGGGCCGAATGGGGCATGTATGGCGACCTGAAGGTCGCGAAAGGCTAGACGATGTTCGACTCGCTGACGCCGCAACCGGCTGACAAGATCCTGGCCCTGATGGCGATGTTCCGCGAGGATCCGCGGGCCGACAAGATCGACCTTGGCGTGGGCGTCTACAAGGACGCGACCGGGCTGACCCCGGTGATGCGCGCGGTGAAGGCGGCCGAGCGGCAGCTCTGGGAGACCGAACGCACGAAGACCTACACCGGACTGGCGGGCGAGCCCGACTACCACGCCGCGCTGGCGGGGCTGATCCTCGGCGCGCGGTATGACGCGGCCCGGATGGCGGCGGCGGCGACGCCGGGCGGCACCGGCGCGATCCGTCAGGGGCTGGAACTGATCCGGCTGGCGGCACCCGGCGCCACCGTCTGGCTCCCCGACCCGACCTGGCCCAACCACCCCTCGATCATCGCCTATCTGGGCATGAAATCCGCCACCTACCGCTATTTCGACGCCGAGACGCGGGCGGTCGATTTCACCGGCATGGCGGCCGACCTTGGCCGCGTTGCGGCGGGCGACGTGGTCTTGCTGCATGGCTGCTGCCACAACCCGACCGGCGCCAACCTGAACCTGACGCAATGGGGCGAGGTCGCCGACATCCTTGGCCAACGCGGCGCGATTCCGTTCATCGACCTCGCCTATCAGGGCTTCGGCGACGGGCTGGAGGAGGACGCGGCGGGCACCCGGCTGATCGCCGCCCGTCTGCCCGAGGTGATGATCGCCGCGTCGTGTTCCAAGAACTTCGGCGTCTACCGTGAACGCGCGGGCCTCTTGATGGTGCTGACCAGCCCGGCCAGCCGCGCGGTGACGCAGGGCACGCTGGCGTTCCTGAACCGGCAGAACTTTTCCTTCCCGCCTGATCACGGCGCCCGGCTGGTGACGATGATCCTGAACGATCCAACGCTTCGGGCCGACTGGCAGGCCGAACTGGAAGCGGTGCGCCTGTCGATGCTGGGCCTGCGCGAACAACTGGCGCGCGAACTCCGCCGCCTCACCGGGTCCGACCGGTTCGGCTTCATCGCCCAGCACCGCGGCATGTTCTCCCGCCTTGGTGCTACCCCCGCGCAAGTCGAACGGCTGCGCGCCGCGCACGGCATCTATATGGTCGGCGACAGCCGCATGAACATCGCCGGGCTGAACGCCACCACCGTGCCGATCCTCGCGCAGGCGATCGTCGACTGCGGCATCTGATCCTTCATTTTCGGTCTGAAAATATCCCGCCGGGGGTGCGGGGGGCGCGAAGCCCCCCGCTCTGTCCCGCGCCAACGGCGGCTTCTCCACATGAAAAGACCGGCGGAGCTTGCGCTCCGCCGGTCCAGTGTCACGGCCGGGGAGGAGGATCAGCCGTGGTAAGCCGCTTCGCCGTGGGACGAGAGGTCCAGACCTTCGCGCTCGGCGTCGGTGTCGACGCGAAGGCCGATCAGCATGTCGACGATCTTGTAGAGCACCAGCGAGCCAATGCCGCACCACAGGATCGTGGTCAGCACGGCCTCGATCTGCACCATTTCCTGACCCATCATGGTCTGGCCGGTGGCATAACCCACGCCGCCGAAGCCGACGTCGGCCAGAATGCCGGTCAGCAGGGCGCCGGTGATCCCGCCGATGCAGTGCACGCCGAACACGTCGAGGCTGTCATCATAGCCGAACTTCGACTTCACCGTGGTGACGAAGACGTAGCAGATCGGCGAGACGATGAAGCCCAGCACGATCGCGCCCAGCGGGCCGACAAAGCCGCAGGCCGGGGTGATGGCGACCAGACCCGCCACCATGCCCGACGCCGCCCCCAGCATCGAGGCCTTGCCGCGCACCAGCCCCTCGACCGCCGACCAGGCCAGGATCGCGGCGGCGGTCGCCACGAAGGTGTTGATCATCGCCAGCGCCGCGGTGCCGTTGGCGGCCAGCGCGGAGCCCGCGTTGAAGCCGAACCAGCCGACCCACAGGATCGAGGCGCCAACCATCGTCAGCGTCATCGAGTGGGGCGCCATGTTGTCCTTGCCGAAACCGACGCGCTTGCCGATCAGCAGGGCGCCGCAGAAGGCCGCGATCCCGGCGTTGATGTGCACCACGGTGCCGCCCGCGAAGTCCATCGCGCCCATTTTGAAGAACAGGCCGGTGGTATCCCAGACCATGTGGGCGATCGGAAAGTAGACGAAGGTGACCCAGAGTGCCACGAACAGCAGCAGCGCCGAGAACTTGATGCGCTCGGCGAAGGCGCCGATGATCAGCGCGGGCGTGATGACGGCGAAGGTCATCTGGAACACGACGAAGACGTATTCCGGGATGGTGCCCGAGATCGACGCGGGCGTCAGGCCGGACAGGAACACCTTGCCGAAGCCGCCGAAATAGGGCGAAGGACCGCCGCCGAAGGCCATCGAATAGCCGTAAAGCACCCAGAGCACCATCACGAGCGCGGTGATCAGCGTGCACTGCATCAGCACCGACAGCATGTTCTTGGTGCGCACAAGACCGCCGTAGAACAGCGCAAGGCCCGGCACCGTCATGAACAGCACCAGCGCGCTCGACGTCATCATCCAGGCGGTGTCGCCGGAGTTGATCACTGCAGGCGCGGCAGCCGCCGCGGCGGGGGCTGCGGCGGTCGCGTCCGTGCCCGCAGTCTGTGCCAGCACCGGAAGCGCGACGGCCGCCGCCACTGCCGCCAGACCGAGAATCTTCTTGAAGTTCGACATGTCCCTATCTCTTTCCCTTGCTCGGCCGCGTCAGAGCGCGTCGTCGTTGGTTTCGCCCGTCCGGACCCGGACCGCCTGGTCCACGTCGAGCACGAAGATCTTGCCGTCGCCGATCTTGTCAGTCTTGGCGGTCTTGCGGATCGTCTCGACGACCTGATCGGCGAGCCCGTCGCTGACCACGATCTCAAGCTTCACCTTGGGGACGAAGTTCACGGCATATTCGGCACCGCGATAGATTTCGGTGTGGCCCGACTGCGAGCCGAACCCTTTCACCTCGGTCACCATCATGCCGCGCACGCCGATGGAGGTCAGAGCTTCGCGGACCTCCTCAAGCTTGAACGGCTTGATTGCTGCAATAATGAGTTTCACGTCGTTACCCTTCCGGTTGGCAGGTGGCCCGTTGCGGCGCCCACAGCGGCAGAAAGCGGTGTTCGCAGGTGCAGCACAAGGAAACGGGCGGGCGGAAGAGGGGCGCGACCGGCAAGAATGCACATTTTTTGCACATATTGGACAATGAGGCTAATTTTTGTGCAACTTCAAAACCGAATCACGCGCGCTTCCTGCTCCACATTTGCTCGGGCCTTCGGTATTCTCGCCGCAAAAGAGGCATCCCGCAGAGGCGGGCAAAGCAGACAGCGGGCAATACGGGCATGAGCGGGACCGGGCGGAGACAGCCGCCCCTGAAGGCGGATCGGCGCTATCCGGCGCAGGGCGCCAAGAGCGGCGGCGCGAAGTCGGGCGGCGGCAAGTCGGCGGGCGGCGGGCGAAAGCGTCAGACGGCCCGGCGCGCAGCGCGCGGCGGCAACATGGTTACGCGGTTCTTTGGCAGGCTGCTGCGGCGCGCCGTGCAGTTCGTCTGGGGCATCGGCTGGCGCGTGACGCTGATGCTGGCCTTTGTGCTCGGGATGGCCACGCTTTACTATTACTCGACCCTGCCCGCGGCCAAGGATCTGCTGGACGCGCGCACGCGCGGGTCTGTCACGCTTTTCGACGACAACGGCGCGCCCTTCGCCTGGCGGGGCGAGACCTTCGGCGGCACCGTGACCGCCGAGACCGTGTCGCCCAACCTGCGCAATGCGATCGTGGCCACCGAAGACCGGCGCTTCTACCACCACTTCGGCGTCAGCCCGCGCGGCATCCTGGGCGCCATGCTGATCAACCTTCGCGCGGGCCGCCGCCCGTTCGATGGCAATGGCGGCTCCACCATCACCCAGCAGGTCGCCAAGCTGCTGTGCCTCGGCATCCCCTACGACCAGAAGGTCTGGCAATCCGAGGCTGACTACGAAGGCGACTGCCGCCGTTCCACCGTCTGGCGCAAGCTGAAGGAAGTGCCCTACGCGCTGGCGATGGAGGCGAAATACTCCAAGAACGAGATCCTGACGATCTACCTGAACCGGGCCTATCTTGGGGCCGGCACGCGCGGGTTCGAGGCTGCGGCCGAACGCTATTTCGACAAGCACGCCAGCGACGTGACGCCAGCCGAGGGCGCGATGCTGGCGGGTCTGCTCAAGGCGCCGTCGTATTATGCGCCGACCAACAACCTGGCCCGCGCGCAGGATCGCGCCAACGTCATCATCGACCTGATGGCCGAGCAGAGCTACATCACGCTGGCGCAGGCGCAGGACGCCCACACCAATCCCGCCATGCTGTCGAAGGCCGCCGCCCAGCAGGCGGGCGGCTACTTTGCCGACTGGGTGATGGACAGCGGCGCCAGCTTCCTGACCTCGGACACCACCGAGGACGTGATCATCAAGACCACGCTCGACCCCCGCATCCAGGCGGGGGCCGAGAGCGCGATGAAGGACGTGTTCGAAAACAAGCTGAAGGACGGCTCGAACGTGCAGGCCGCGATCGTGGTGATGTCGCCCGATGGCGCGGTGCGCGGCATGGTGGGCGGGCGCACCAGCCAGGTGTCGGGCGCCTTCAACCGCGCGACGCAGGCGCTGCGGCAAACGGGGTCGGCGTTCAAGCCCTTCGTTTATGCCGCGGCACTGGACATGGGGATGAGCCCGAACGACACCGTGGAAGACGCGCCGCTGACGATCAACGTCAAGGGCTCCGGCCCCTGGTCGCCGAAGGACTACGAGCGCGATTACAAAGGCACGGTGACGCTGACCACGGCGCTGAAACTGTCGCTGAACATCCCGGCGGTGAAGATCTCGGAACAGGTTGGCCGCGCCAACGTGCGCAAGGTCGCGGCCGATTTCGGAATCCAGAGCGATCTGGCGGCCGGGCCCGCGCTGGCGCTCGGCGTATCCGAGGTGACGCTGCTGGACATGACGGGGGCCTATGCCGGCATCCTCAATGGCGGCTCGTCGGTGAAACCCTACGGGTTGATCGAGTTGCGACTGAAGGGCGACAAGCAGCCGCTGGTCGGCCAGGGCGGCGGCATCGGCGAACGGGTGATCTCGCCAAAGGCGGATGCCGAGCTGATCTACATGATGACCCAGGTGATCGAAAGCGGCACCGGCGTGCGCGCCAAACTGCCCGACCGTCAGGCGGCGGGGAAGACCGGCACCACGCAAGAGGCCCGCGACGCCTGGTTCATCGGCTTCACCGCCGATTACGTGGTGGGCGTCTGGCTGGGCAACGACGACAACTCGCCGCTGACCGGCACCACCGGCGGTGGCCTGCCGGCCGATATCTGGCGCGCGACAATGGTCAACATCAACAAGGGTGTTCCGCCGAAGCCGTTGCCGATGATCGTGCCCGATGTCCCGACCCCCGGCACCCCCGCCGAACAGGTTGGCGCCTCGCCGCAGCCGGATTCAGGCACACTGGCCGACCGGATCATCATGGGCGTCCTGAACACCCTGACCGGCAACAACTGAACGGCAGCCCGCAGACTCGACCGAGGCCGCCCGGCCGCAGCCGGACCGCTGGATCAGCCGGACACCTTCAGTTGTGTGACCAGGGCGTTGATGTCGCCATTCTGCTGATCGAGCATCGCCCCGATCTCGGTGCGCTCGGTCGCGAGCATGTTCACGCCTTCGATGATGATGTTGTAGAACAGGTCGCGCCCGCTCTTGCTCGACACCCACCAGCGCAGATCGAACGGCGCCTGACCGCGCAGCTTGGCGACCGAGACGACCTCGAAGTTCTCGTTCAACGGATGCGCGTCGACCACCGTGATCTGGCCGCCGATGAATTCGCGGAACCGGCGGCCATACTTGCGCGAGATGTAGCCCTGGAACGCCTGGGTGAAGGCCGACATCTGGGGCGCGCTGGCCGAGCGTGCGGCAACCCCGAGCGCGCTGCGCGCGATGATCGGCACGTCGGAATACTTGACGAAGACTTTCTCGAAATCGACGAACATCTGCTGTTCGGTCTCGCCCGAGTTGATGATCCGGTTCACCTCGACCACGAGGCTGTCGATCAGCGAACGGGCGGTGGAGATGTCGAGCGCGGCGGCAGGGCCGGGCAGGGCGACAAGCGCGGTGCCCGACAGGGCGACGGCCAAGAATGTGCGACGGGTCAGATCAGTTCGCATAGGGATCCTCGTAGGGGTCGGTTGCGGCCGGGGCGGGTTCGCCCAGATCATAGTGCCGCTTTTCCAAGTAGATCAGGCGTTCCTGCGCATAGCCGTCGGCACTGCCGTGCAGGATCGAATCCAGCGTGTCCTTGTATTTGTAGCGCGTGTTCAGTGCCGCGCCGAATTCGATCACCGTCGGGTAGCCGCGCACCGCCTTCGGCAGGATCGCGTTCACGGGGTCGACGATCGTATCGACAACCGTCCCGGCCAGATCGCGCTCGGTCGTCGGTCCCAGAGCAATGACCTCGAGATAGGCGCCCTCACGCACGCCCCAGGTGGCCAGCGTCGCGCCGAAGTCGTTCTTCTTGGCGTGAAGCCCCAGCGCACCGGCCGGGTCGAAGAGGCCGCCGACGCCGAACACCGTGTTGAAGGCAAAGCGCAGCGTGTTCTGGGCCGCATCGCCGACCTTGGCCTGCAAGAGGTCGTTCATCACGTAACCCGGCAGGCTCAGGTTCCCGCCCAAATTGGTCACCGCACTGCGGACCGGTGGCGGCAACACCTTGCCGTAGGCCTGCGACGCCGGCCGGATCAGATGCGAATCGAGCGCGATGTTGACCTGGTGGTTCTCGCGGTTCTGCGCCTCGTAGGGATCGTTGATGACACCCGGCCCCTTCGGCGCAGCACACCCGGCCAAGGCCGCCACAGCAAGGATCGCCGAGGATCGGACGACGCGTGGACCGAAGGCTGGAAACGGAAATTTAGCGTTCGTCATGCAAGGTGTCCGAGATTTCAGCTAGGGGGGTGCGGCGCCCGACACGCCGTTTCATCACATAGGCCGCCGGGCCGGTCATGACAACCGCGAAGCGGCGCGCCGCCTCGCCCGATCACATCCGCGTGGAGGCCTTCGCCGCGAGAGGAGCCGTTTTGCAACACATGCCCAACGCAAACAGGGGAAATCCGCTGTCGATGCACCCCGAGGCACGCGTCATCCTTCCTGCGACCGTGGTGTTCGGCATCGCGCAGAACCTGCTGCTGATGACCGGGCCGCTCTACATGCTTCAGGTCTACGACCGCGTGCTGGTCAGCCGGTCGGAACCGACGCTGGCCGCCCTGACCGGGCTTCTGGTGGTGTTGTATGCCGCGATGGGGGTGCTCGACCACGCCCGCGCCCGGCTCATGGCGCGGCTTGGCGCGCGCTGGCTGCACCGGCTGGATCGGCGGGTCTTTGCCGCCGCGCTGTCGCGGGGAACGGCTGTGCCGGGCGACCCTGCCGCCTGGGCCGCGCAACGCGACCTGGAGGCGGTGCAGCGGTTCCTGTCCTCGCCCGCCCCGCTCGCGCTGTTCGACCTGCCGTGGACGCCGCTTTTCGCGGGCGCGATCTTCCTGTTCCACCCCTGGCTCGGCTGGCTCGCGCTGGGGGGTGGCGCGCTTCTGGTGGCACTGGCGGGCCTGAACCAGGTCATGACCGGACGGCTGGCCGCCACAACGACCGCCGCCGCGCTGGCGGCCGAGCAACTGTCCGACCAGATCAAGCAAGAGGCGGAAACCGTGCAGGGCCTCGGGATGCGCGGCAATGCCTTCGACCGCTGGCAAACCGCCCGTGACACCGCGCTGGTCGGGCAGATCGCCCTTGCCGACCGTGGCGGGGGCATTCTGGTGCTGTCGCGGACGGTGCGGCTGATCCTGCAATCGGCCATGCTCGGGATGGGGGCGCTGGTCGTGCTGCGCGGGGAGATGTCCGGGGGCGCGATGATCGCGGGCTCTGTCCTTCTGGGCCGGGCATTGCAGCCGGTCGAGCTTGCGATCGCCCACTGGGGCATGGTGCAGCGCGCCCGTCAGGGCTGGCGCCGCCTGTCGGACCTGCTTGACCAGGTGCCGCCCGAGTCGCCGCAAAGCGCGCTGCCCCGGCCGCGCGCGCAGCTTGAGGTGCGCCACCTGACCGTGATTCCGCCCGGTGCCACGCGGGCGGCGCTGCGCATGGTTTCGTTTCACCTCGAACCGGGCCAGGCGCTGGGCGTCATCGGCCCGTCCGGATCGGGCAAGTCCACCCTCGCCCGTGCCCTGACCGGGCACTGGCCCCCGGCGGTGGGCGATATCCGCCTCGACGGTGCCGCGCTGGCACAGTTTTCGCCCGATATGCTGGGCGAGTTGATCGGATACCTGCCGCAACGGGTCGCTCTTTTTGCCGGGACGGTGGCCGACAACATCGCCCGGCTGGCGCCCATCCCCGATCCGCGCGGGGTGGTCGCGGCCGCATCGCGCGCCGATGCCCACAGGATGATCCTGTCGCTGCCGCAGGGTTACAACACGCCAGTGGGGCCGGGCGGGGCCGGGCTGTCGGGCGGGCAGGTGCAGCGGATCGGTCTGGCCCGCGCGCTTTACGGCGGCCCGCTCGTGCTGGTGCTGGACGAACCCAATGCGAACCTTGACACCGAGGGTGCGCAGGCGCTGAACGCGACGGTCCGGCAGGTCAAGGCGGCGGGCGGCGCGATCGTCCTGATGACGCATCACCCGACGGCGCTGCAGGCCTGCGACCTTGTGCTGGTGCTTGATGCCGGCCATGCCCGCGCCTTCGGCCCGCGCGACACGGTGCTGCGTGCGATGCTGCGGACCGGCACCGACCAGGTTGGCGAGCGCGGCCCGGGAGGCACCGCGTGACGCCCGATTTCGCGATCCGCGGCCCGCTCACGGCCGGGTGGCTGGCGCTGGCGGCGCTGCTGTTTGGCGGCGGCGGGTGGAGCGCGACCGTGATGCTGTCCGGGGCGGTCACTGCGTCGGGACAGGTCGAGGTCGACGGCAACCGACAGGTCGTGCAATCCCTCGACGGCGGCATTGTCGATACCGTCCTGGTGCACGAGGGCGACCGGGTCGCGGCGGGCCAGCCGCTGGCAGACCTGAACGGAGCCGACCTGGTGGCCAGCCTCGCGCGGCTGCGCATGGCGCTGGCCGCGCTGGCCGCGCGCCACGCCCGCCTTGCGGCCGAGCGCGACGGGTTGGCCGTCCCCCCGTTCGCCGCGGACCTTATCGCCGCCGCCGGCCGCCCCGAGATCGCCGCGCTGGTGGATGACCAGCGCCGCCTGTTCGCCGCGCGCGCCGACAGCGACGCCAGCCAGCGCGACCAGTTGGCCCGCCAGGCCGACCAGATCGGCCAGGAAATCGTCGGGCTGGTGGCGCAACGCGCGGCGCTTGACCGCCAGCTCGCGCTGGTTGCCCGGGACCTTGCCACGCAAAGCGATCTGGCGGGCCGCGGCCTTGCCCCGGTCGAACGGATGCTGACCCTCCAGCGCCAGACCGCCGAGTTGGAGGGGAGCCGCGCCGCACTCGACTCTCAGCGCGCCCAGGCCGAGAGCCGGATTACCGAGACGCAGATCGCGGCGCTGCAGATCGTCCGGACCCGGCGCGAGACGGCGCTGACCGAGTTGCGCGACCTCGTTCCGCAGGAACTCGATCTGACCGGACAGGCCGATGCGCTGGCGGCGCGGATCGCCCGGCTGACGCTGCGCGCCCCTGTCGGCGGCATCGTCTGGGGCCTCTCGGTGACCACGCCGGGGGCTGTCGTCAAGCCGGGCGACACGATCCTGTCGATCGTGCCGCAGGACCGCCCGCTGATCGTCACGGCCGAGGTGCCGCCGGTGAATATCGACGATGTCGCCGTAGGGCAGGCCGTGCGGCTGCGGGTGCTCGCCTTTCACGACCGGCTCGCGGCAGAACTGACCGGCCGCGTTGCAACCGTCTCGCCGGATGCCTTCCGCGACGACCGCACCGGGCGCAGCTTTTACCGCGTGCGCATCGCGCTCGACGTGCCGCCGCAGTCCGGGGCGGCCCCTGGTGCGGCGCTGCCCGGCCCGCTGTTGCCGGGAATGCCCGTCGAGGCGTTCATCGTCACCGGCGCGCGCACGCCGCTTGCCTACCTGCTTGCTCCGCTTCGCGCCTACTTCGATCATGCTCTGCGCGAGAGCTGATCGGGGGTTTCCGTCGTCCGTCGGGGCGGGTAGCCTGCGCCCGTAACCGACGCCGAAACCGATGCGGAGAAAACCATGAGCGGAGAGATCGAGGCGCGCCTTGCCGCGCTGGGTGTCACGCTGCCGGAGGCCCCGGCCCCGGCCGCCAACTATGTGCCCTGGGTCAAGGTGGGCAATCTGGTGCATGTGTCCGGCCAGATCAGCCAGGGGCCGGACGGGCTGATCAAGGGCAAGCTCGGCGCCGAGCTGGATGTGGCGGCCGGCGCGGCGGCGGCGCAGCGCTGCGCGATCAGCCTGCTCGCGCAGGTGCGCGCAGCCTGCGGCGGCGATTTCACACGGCTGGTGCGGGCGGTGAAGCTGACCGGCTTTGTCAACTCCACCGCCGATTTCACCGACCAGCCCAAGGTGATCAACGGCGCCTCCGACTTTCTCGTGGCAGTGCTCGGCGATGCCGGGCGGCACGCACGTTCGGCGGTGTCGGCCGCATCGCTGCCGCTGGGCGTCGCGGTTGAAATCGAAGGGATATTCGAGGTCCGCTGATGCCCGCTTTGCCGCATGTCTTCCTGACCACGCCGATCGCGCATCGCGGCTACCACGACCGCGCCGCGGGCCGGATCGAGAATTCCCGCGCGGCAGTGGCTGCCGCCGTTGCCGCCGGATACGGGATCGAGATCGACATCCAGCCCTCGTCTGACGGGGTGCCGATGGTGTTTCATGACGATGCGCTAGACCGGCTGACCGGTGCCGCGGGCCCGATCCGGGCCCGCACGGCCGCCGCGCTTCAGGCGCTGCACCTGAAGGGCGGCCCGGATGGCATCCCGACCCTGGCCGAGGTGCTCGCGCTGATCGGTGGGCGGGTGCCGCTGCTGGTCGAGATCAAGGACCAGGATGGCGCGAACGGGCCGAACGTCGGGCCGCTGGAGGCGTCCGTGGCGGCGCTTCTGTCCGATTACAGCGGCCCGGTCGCGGTAATGTCGTTCAACCCGCATTCGGTCGCGGCGATGGCGCGGCTGGCGCCCGGGATTCCGCGCGGGCTGACGACCTGTTCCTACCCGGCGCAGGACTGGCCCGACATCGCCGAGGCAGAGCGCGTGCGGCTGCGCGCCATGCCGGATTACGATCCTGTCGACGCCAGTTTCATCAGCCATGAGGCCGCCGACCTTGGCGACCCGCGGGTGGCGGAGCTAAAGGAGCAGGGCGCGGCAATCCTGTGCTGGACGATCCGCAGCCCCGCCGCCGAGGCCGCAGCCCGCCGCATCGCCGACAACATCACCTTCGAGCGCTATGCTGCCGTGATCCCCTCTTGACCGTTCCGCTCTGCGGCCCACCTGAAACCTGTGGCCGCGCGAGACCCTGCCGATGACCGAGACGATCGAGATCACCGTTCATCCCCGTCTGTCGGAGATCGACGCCCGCGACTGGGACGCCTGCGCCTGCCCCGAGGCGGCTACCGGGCGCCCGGTCGATCCGTTCACCACGCACCGCTTCCTGTCGGCGCTGGAACGCTCGCGTTCGGTCGGGTCCGGAACGGGCTGGACGCCGCGCCATCTGGTGGCGCGGCAAGGCGGCGCGGTGATCGCGGTGGCGCCGCTTTATGCGAAAAGCCACAGCCAGGGCGAATACATCTTCGATTTCAACTGGGCCCAGGCCTACGAGAATGCGGGCGGGCGCTATTACCCCAAGCTGCAGATCGCCGTGCCCTTCACCCCCGCGACCGGGCGCCGGTTCCTGACCCGGCCGGGGCAGGAGGAAACGGGCCGCGCGGCGCTGGTGCAGGGCGCGCTGCAACTGGCGGCCGATCACCGGATGTCGTCGCTGCACATCACCTTCTGCACCGGGGACGAGGCCGAAGCGGGCGCCGCGATGGGGCTGATGCACCGCGTCACGCAGCAATTCCACTGGATCAATGCGGGCTATGCCAGTTTTGACGGATTCCTTGACAGCCTCTCCTCGCGCAAGCGCAAGGCGATCCGCAAGGAACGCGCCACCGCACAGGGTTTCGGCGGCACCATCCATGCGCTGACCGGCGACGACCTGAAGCCCGAACACTGGGATGCGTTCTGGCGTTTCTATCAGGATACCGGCGCGCGCAAATGGGGCACGCCCTACCTGACGCGCGCGTTCTTCGACGAGATGCAGGCGACGATGCGCAACGACATCCTGCTGGTGCTGGCCGAACGGGGCGGGCGCTGGGTGGCGGGGGCGCTGAACTTCATCGGCCGCGACACGCTTTACGGCCGCTACTGGGGCAGCACCGAGGATCACCCCTGCCTGCACTTCGAACTGTGCTACCATCAGGCCATCGATTACGCCATCGCGCACCGGATGGCGCGGGTCGAGGCCGGGGCGCAGGGCGAACACAAGCTGGCGCGCGGCTATCTGCCGACGGCGGTCCATTCGTTGCACTGGATCGCCGACGCGGGCTTTCGCGCCGCCGTCGCCCGCTATCTTGAGGCCGAGCGGAACGCCGTCGATCAGGAAATCGAGGTGCTGACCGCCTATGGCCCCTTTCGCCGGGGCGAACGGCCGGAGTGACGCAAGCGCCCCGGTGGCATAGAATCGCGGCATAGCAGGGAGGCGCGCATGACCGACACGATCACCTTCTGGACCAATCCGCAGTCGCGCGGACGCATCGCACGCTGGATGCTGGAAGAGGTTGGCCAGCCCTATGAGGCGATCCCGCTGGAGTTCGGCCCGCCGATGAAGACGCCCGACTATCTGGCGGTGAACCCGATGGGCAAGGTTCCGGCGATCCGCCATCGCGGCCATGTCGTGACCGAAGGCGCCGCCATCTGCGCCTATCTCGCCGAGACCTTCCCCGAGGCCGGACTGCAGGGCGAAGATCGCGCCGCCTACTGGCGCTGGCTGTTCTTCGCCGCCGGTCCGGTGGAGCAGGCGGTGACGAACAAGGCCCTTGGCTTCGGCGTGCCCCAGGAACGCGAGGGCATGGTCGGCTACGGCAGCTTCGCCCGCGTGATGGATACGCTGGAGGTTGCCGTTTCAGCGACCGATTTCATCGCCGGGCCGCGGTTTTCCGCCGCCGATGTCTATGTCGGTTCGCAGATCGGCTGGGGCCTGATGTTCGGCTCGATCGAGCCGCGCCCCGCCTTCGCCGCCTACTGGGGCCGCATCAAGGACCGCCCCGCCCGCGTCCGGGCGAACGCGCTCGACGAAGCCCTGATGCCCGCGAAAGGATGAACCGATGGCCGATCTGATGACTGCCGATGCCCGCGCCGCCGCCCTGCCCGCCCTGGGCGAGACCGGCTGGGCCGCCGTCGCTGGCCGCGACGCGATCCGCAAGGTGTGGAAGTTCCGCGGCTTTGTCGAGGCCTGGGGGTTCATGTCTTCAGTCGCGCTGGTGGCCGAGAAGCTGAACCACCACCCGGAATGGTCGAATGTCTACAACGTGGTGGATGTGACGCTGACCACGCACGACTGTGGCGGGCTGAGCGAGCTTGACGTCAAGCTCGCCAAACGGATGGACAAGCTCGCCGGACCCGATACAGAGGTGCAGCGCGACCTGACACAGCCGATCGAATGCCTGTGCCAGGTCCGCGCGAAGGCGGCGAAGTAACCGGACGTTCGTTCATATCGTCGCCAGCATGGACTCACCACCCGACAGGTCGCAGGTGCCGGTGCCGACCTCGATATGAAGCACCTCCACCACGCCATCGACAACATACATTGCGTAACGTTTGGACCGGTCGATGAGCCCGCGCGACGGGGCCGAGAAGTCCATCCCGACCGCCTTGGTAAAGGCCGCCGTCGCATCGCCAACCATCGTGATGCCTGCGGCGGTGGCGCCCGTGGATTGCCCCCAGGCGGCCATCACGAAGGGATCGTTGACCGACAGGCAGATGACCTCGTCCACGCCCTTGGCGTCGAACCCGGCCTTGGTGCGGATGAAGCTGGGCACATGCGCGGTCGTGCAGGTGCCGGTATAGGCGCCGGGCAGCGCGAAGATCACCACCTTGCGGCCCTCGGTCAGGCTCGACAGCGCCACCTCTTCGGGCCCGTTCGCCCCCATGCGGACCAGCGTGGCTTCGGGAAGGCGGTCGCCTACAGAAATCGTCATCGGGTCGTTCCTCGTGCGTTGCGTTTCCAGTGGCAAGGCATATAGCCTCCCGGCGGCATCGGACCAGGGATTTCGGAGGGCGCGGCATGGCGGGAATCGTGGTGATCGGGGCGGGTCAGGCTGGGGCGGCGCTGGTGGCGAAGCTGCGCGCGCTGGGCTACGCGGGCGACCTGACGCTGATCGGTGAAGAGCCGGTGCCGCCCTATCAGCGCCCGCCGTTGTCCAAGCAATACCTGCTGAAGGAGATGACGCTGGACCGGCTGTTCCTGCGCGCCGACAGCTTTTACACCGAACACAAGATCACATTGCGCCTCGGCCAGCCGGTGAGTGCCATTGATCGCGCGGCGAAAACGGTGACGGTCGGCGGCGACGCGATCCCCTATGACCAGTTGGCGCTGACCACGGGCTCCAGCCCCCGCCGCCTGCCGGCCGCCATCGGTGGCGCGCTGCCCGGCGTCTACACCGTGCGCACCCTCGCCGATGTCGACGCGATGGCGCCCGAGTTTCGCGCCGGGCGGCGGCTGCTGATCATCGGCGGCGGCTACATCGGGCTGGAGGCGGCATCGGTGGCCGCCAAGCTGGAACTGGACGTGATGCTGGTCGAGATGGCGCCGCGCATCCTGCAACGGGTCGCGGCACCGGAAACCTCGGACTATTTCCGCAAGGCCCACACCGCGCACGGCGTGAACATCCTCGAAGGCGTCGGGCTGGACCGGCTGATCGGCGAGGATCGCGTGACCGGCGCCCGGCTGACGGATGGCCGCGAACTGGCGGTGGATTTCGTCATTGTCGGCGTCGGCATCGCGCCCAATACCGGCCTGGCGCAGGCGGCGGGGCTGGTGCTCGACAACGGCATCGCGACCGATGCGCAGGGGCGCACCTCGGACCCGGCGACCTTCGCCGCCGGCGATTGCGCCTCGTTCCCCTGGAAGGGCGGGCGGCTGCGGCTGGAAAGCGTCGGCAACGCGATTGATCAGGCCGAAGTGGTGGCCGAAAACATGCTGGGCGCGGGCAAAGACTACGCCGCGCAGCCGTGGTTCTGGTCCGACCAGTATGAGGTGAAGCTGCAGATCGCCGGGCTGAACACCGGCTATGACCGCGTCGTGACGCGCATCGACGGCCCTGAGGCGGTGTCGTTCTGGTACTACGGCGGCGACCGGCTGCTGGCGGTGGACGCGATGAACGACCCGCGCGCCTACATGATCGGCAAGCGGCTGATCGAGATGGGCCGCTCGCCCGATCCGGGTGTCATTGCCGACCCATCGATCAACCTCAAGGCGCTGCTGAAGGGGTGAGGATCATCGGCGGCATCCATCGCGGCCTGCATCTGGCCGAGGTCGGCAAGGGCGATGCAGGCGCGCATCTGCGCCCCACCACCGACCGGGTGCGCGAGTCGATCTTCAACCTGCTGATCAACGGCGGCTACGGCAACCCGATCAGCGGCGCCCGTGTGCTGGACCTTTTCGCGGGCACCGGCGCGCTCGGGCTGGAGGCGTTGTCGCGCGGCGCCGCCCACGCCACCTTTGTCGATGACGGCGCGGCCGCGCGCGCGCTGATCCGGCGCAACATCGAGCTGACACGAACCGTCGCTGCGACCGACCTTTACCGCCGCGACGCCACCCGGATCGGCGACAACCGCGGCGCGCCCTTCGGGCTGGTGTTCCTCGACCCGCCCTACGGCAAGGGACTGGGCGAACAGGCGCTCGCCGCCTGCCTCGCGGGCGGCTGGCTTGCACCCGGCGCGCTGATCGTGTGGGAGGACAGCGCGGCCCCGGTGCCGCCCGAGGGGTTCCGGATGCTCGACCAGCGCCGCTATGGCGATACGCTGGTGACCCTGCTCCGCGCCCCCGGCGAGGCCCCGGCATGACCCGCTTCGCCGCCGTCATCCTTGACTGCGACGGGGTGCTGGTCGACAGCGAGCCCATCGCCTTCGATCTGCTCGCCGACGATCTGGCGCGGCACGGGCTGACGCTGACGCATGACCGGCTGGAACGCGATTTCCTCGGCGGCACGATGTTCGACGTGTTCGCCCGCGCCCGCGCCCTCGGCGCCACGCTGCCCGACGGCTGGGTCGCCGACTTCTATGAGCATCTCTATGCGAGGCTGGCCGCGGGCACGCCGCTGGTTCACGGCGTCACGGCCGTGCTCGACGCGCTGGACCGGGCAGCCATTCCCTACGCCGTCGGCTCCAACGGCTCGGACCGCAAGATGCAGGTGACGCTGGGCCAGCATCCGGACGTGCTGGCGCGCCTGCACGGGCGGCTTTTCTCGGGCCAGACCCTTGGTATGCCGAAGCCCGCACCCGACCTTTACCTGCACGCCGCCGCCGCACTCGGCGCCGCCGCCGACCGCTGCGCCGTGGTCGAGGACAGCCCCACCGGCTGCCGCGCCGCCCGCGCCGCCAACATGGCGTGCTTCGGCTTTGCCGCGCGGGGCGACGGCGCCGCGCTGGCCGATGCGGGGGCTACGGTCTTTCACCGCATGGCCGATCTGCCCGCGCTTCTGGGCCTCTGACCCCCAGTTCTTACTGGCGAAGATATCCTCGCCGCAAGCGCAGGCCAGCCGAAACGATCCCGCCTACAGGAAGAACCGCACCACCACCGGCGCCAGCAGCGCCGTCAGCACCGCGTTCATCCCCATGCCCAGTCCCGCGAAGGCGCCCGCCGTTTCATGCACCTGAAACGCCCGCGCCGTGCCGATGCCATGCGCGGCGACCCCCACCGCAAAGCCGCGGGCGCGCCAGTCCTTCACCCGCAGCAGGTTCAGAAGCGGCGTCGCCACCACCGCGCCGATGATGCCGGTCAGGATCACCAGCACCGCCGTCAGCGTGGGCGAACCGCCGAGCGCATCGGAAATGCCCAGCGCAACCGGCGCGGTGGCCGATTTCGGCGCCAGCGAGATCAGCACCGCGCCCGTGATCCCCAGCGCCTTCGCGACGGCGAGCGCCGACACCATCGCGGTCAGCGACCCGGCCAGCAGCCCGGCCAGGATCGGCAGCCAGGCGCGGCGGACGTGGCGCAGGTTGGCGTGCAGCGGCACCGCCAGCGCCACCGTGGCCGGGCCCAGCAGGAAATGCACGAACTGCGCCCCGGCGAAGTAGGTCGCATAATCCGTATGCGTCACGCCCAGCAGCACGGCGAGGATCGCCACCGCGATCAGCACCGGGTTCACGTAAGGCTTGCGCCCCGACACACGGCTGAGGGTGTCGCCGATGCCGTAGGCGACCAGCGTCGCTGTTAGCCACAAGAGCGGCCCCTGGCTCAGGTAGCTCCAGATCTCGGTGAAGTCAGTCATCGCCATCCCCCGTCAGCCGCGCCACCGCCCGAAAGGTCAGCGCCCCTACCGCGATCGCCAGCACGGTTGAAACGATCAGCGCGGCCAACAGCGGCACGCCTTCGGTCGCCAGCAGGTCAAGGTGGCCGACCACCCCCACCCCGGCCGGCACAAAGAGCAGCGACAGGTTGCCAAGCAGACCCTGCGCCACCGGCCGCACCAAGATGGCGATGCGCGGCCATACTGCCAGCGCGACCAGCAACCCTGCCATGCCAAGCACCGGCCCCGGCAGCGGCAGGTGCAACGCGCGGGACAAGACTTCGCCCGCCAGTTGGAAACCCAGGATCAGCCTCAGGGCGGGGATCATCGGCACCTCACAGCGGTTTGCGGAAGGTCAGCGAGGTCGGGCGGTCATAGCCGTCATGCGCCGTGGCGGCGGTCTGCGTGAACCCCATCGCGCGGAAGGCGGCATGGTTTTCGGTCAGTTCCACCCGTGTCTGCAACTCCAACGCAGGCAGACCGATCGCCCGCGCCCGTGCCTCGGCCGTCTCGACCAGCCGCCGCGCCAGCCCCCGGCCGCGCCAGGCTTCGGCCACCGCCAGCTTGCCCAGATACAGGCTCGCCGGCTTCACCGTCAGGAACAGGCAGGCCACCGGGACACCCGCAGCCTCGATCACCCAGACCTCGCCCGCCTCGGCCTGCGCCGCAATCGCGAGCGCGGTCAACGCGTGCATCGACGAGGGCGGGTCGATCCGCCCGTCCATGTCGGCGAACGCCGCCCGGATCAGCCGCAGCACGGCGGCCCAGTCGTAGGCCCCGCTGGCGCGGACCGGTGTCATTTGCGCCGCAATCCGTCGTTCAGATGGACCCAGGGCAGGTGTTCATCCCAATGCACATGCACCGTGGGGCGGTAGCGCGTGGGATCGTCCAGCGAGGCGGCGTAGAAGTGCATCTCGCCGGGGAAGGCGTCAGATCGGAAGGCCATCGGCGTGCCGCAGCGCGGGCAGAATGACCGCTCCACGCCGGGCGACGAGGCATAGGTGGCAGGCGTAGCCCCGGTCCAGCGCCAATGGCCCGTCGCCATGCCGAAGTAGCTGGTGAAGGGCGCCGAGCAGTTGCGGCGGCAGCTTTCGCAATGGCAATGCGCCTGCCACAGCGGTGCCGCGTCGGTCTGATACCGCACCGCGCCGCACAGGCAACGGCCACCGCCCAAGGCGGCGTCAGGCGGCATCGGATCACTGGACATCGGCACCTCCACGGCGGCTGCGCTGTCATTTGGCGGCGGTCCGGCGCTGGCGTCAAGCGCCGCGATGGGCGGAACTGTTCCAACATCTTGTGGATAATCCCCAGCCCATGCGCAGGTGATGGGGTTCATGGTTGACTCGCGGCGGCCCGGACCGGACGATGGCAGTTCAAACGGGAATCATGCGAAAGGGCCCCCCGTGCGGTTCACCCGCCTGCGTCTGAATGGCTTCAAAAGCTTCGTCGACCCGACCGATCTGGTGATCGCGGACGGGCTGACCGGCGTTGTCGGCCCGAATGGCTGCGGAAAGTCGAACCTGCTGGAGGCGCTGCGCTGGGTGATGGGGGAAAACCGGCCCACCGCGATGCGCGGCGGCGGGATGGACGATGTGATCTTCGCGGGCGCCGCGACCCGCCCGGCCCGCAACTTCGCCGAGGTCGCGCTGATCATCGACAACTCGGAACGGCTGGCGCCCTCGGGCTTCAACGATCAGGACCAGTTGGAGATCGTGCGGCGGATCACCCGCGACGCGGGGTCCGCCTACAAGGCCAACACCCGGGATATTCGCGCCCGCGACGTGCAGATGCTGTTCGCCGACGCCTCGACCGGGGCGCATTCGCCCGCGCTGGTGCGGCAGGGGCAGATCGCGGAACTGATCAACGCCAAGCCGAAGAACCGCCGGATGATCCTTGAGGAAGCGGCGGGCATCTCGGGCCTTTACCAGCGGCGCCACGAGGCGGAACTGCGGTTGCAGGCGACCGAGACCAACCTTGGCCGGGTCGATGACCTGCTGGAGCAGATGGCGCAGCACCTGGCGACGCTGGCGCGGCAGGCCCGGCAGGCGGCGCGCTATCGCGAGATCGGCGAGGAACTGCGCCGGGCCGAGGGGATGCTGCTGTTCCGCCGCTGGGCCGAGGCCGATCTGGCTCGGCTGGCGTCCGAGGGTGAGTTGACGGAACGCACGAAGACCGCCGCGCAGGCCGAGGTTGCGGCGCGGCAGGCCGCCAAGGCGCGGGCGGCGCGCGAGGATGCCTTGCCGCCCCGGCGCGAGGAAGAGGCGATCGCGGGCGCCATCGTGCAGCGCCTGACCGTGCAGCGCGACCAGTTGGCCGAGCAGGAGGCCCGCGCCGTGCAGGCCATCGACGCGCTGAAGGCGCGCATCGCCCAGCTTGGCCGCGACATGGAGCGCGAGACGGGCCTGAACCGCGACGCGGGCGAAACCATTCAGCGGCTGGAGTGGGAAGAGGCGCAGATCGCCCGCGCACACGAGGGCCACGAGGATCGGCTGACGGCGGCGGCAGAGGCCGCGCGCGAGGCGGCGGCGGTGTTGCAAGACCGGGAATCCGCGCTGGCCGAGATCACCGAGGATGTCGCGCGGCTGTCCGCCCGGCATCAGTCGGCGCAGCGGATGCTGGCGGATGCGGCCACCACCGTTGCGCGCGGCGAGGCCGAGGCCGCGAAGGCGCGCGACGCCGTGGCGGGGGCCGAGGCGGCGCTGGCGCGCGCGGCCGGGGATTTCGCCGCCGCCGAAGAGGCGCAGGGCAAGGCGGTGGCCCTGGCGCAAGAGGCCGAGGCGGTGCTGGAAGACACCGAAACCGCCCGCGCCACCGAACAGGACCGCGAGGCCGAGGCCCGCGCCCAACGGTCCGAGGCCGAGGGCGAAGCGAACGCGCTGCGCGCCGAGGTGGCGGCCCTCGCCCGGCTGGTGGATCGCGAAAGCCACGCCGGGGATCAGTTGCTCGACCGCCTGACGGTGGCGCCCGGCTATGAAAAGGCGCTCGGCGCCGCGTTGGCCGATGACCTGCGCGCCCCGGTGATCACGGGGGCGCTGCGGTCGGGTTGGGCGGGCTTGCCCGACTACGACGCGGCGCAGCCCTTGCCGGACGGCGCCGCACCGCTGGCGGCACAGGTCGGCGCGCCCGACCTGCTGGCCCGGCGGCTGTCGCAGATCGGGCTGGTCGCGCGCGCGCATGGTGCCCGGCTGCAACCGGCGTTGCGCCCCGGCCAGCGGCTGGTGAGCATCGAGGGCGACCTGTGGCGCTGGGACGGCTTCCGTGCGGCGGCCGAGGATGCGCCCTCGGCGGCGGCGGCGCGGCTGCAGCAGTTGAACCGCCTTGTGGCGCTGAAACGCGATCTGGAGGAGGTCGCGGCGCGGGCCGAGGGGGCGCGGCAGGCGCACGAGGTGCTGCACCGCCGCCTCGCCGACCTCGCCCGTGCCGATCAGGCCGCGCGCGACGCCCGCCGAAGCGCCGACGCCCGCGTGACCGAGGCGGGCCGCGCGTTGTCGCGCGCCGAGGCCGATCGGTCGATCACCGGGGGCAAGCTCGAATCCGCCCGCCTCGCCGTCGCCCGGCACGAGGACGAGGCGCTGGCCGCCCGCGCCCGGTTGCGCGAGGCCGAGGCGGCGATGGCCGGTCTGGCTGACCTTGCCCAAGCGCGCGCGGCGGTGGAGCAGGTGCGCACCACGGTCGAGGCCGCGCGGCTGACGATGCTGACCCGCCGTTCCTCGCACGATGAAACGCGGCGCGAGGGCGAGGCGCGGGTGCGCCGCCGACAAGACATCGGGCGCGAGGTCGCGGGCTGGCGGCAACGGCTGGATACGGCCGAGCGGCGGATCGCCGAACTGGCCGAACGCCGCGCGGAAAGCGCCGATGAACTGGAGGAGGCCAGCGCCGCGCCCGAGGAAATCGCGATCAAGCGCGAGGAACTGTCGGACGCCATCGCCACCGCCGAAGCGCGGCGCGCCAAGGCTGCCGATGCGCTGGCCGAGGCGGAAACCGCGCTGCGCGGGGCACAGGACGCCGAGCGCGAGGCCGAGCGTCACGCCGGCGAGGCGCGCGAGGCCCGCGCCCGGTCGGAAGCCCGCGCCGAGGCCGCGCGCCAGACCGAAGCCGCCGCCGCCGACCGCATACGCGACGAGGCCGAGACCGACCCCGAGACGCTGCTGGCGCAGATCGGCGTCGCACCCGACCGCATCCCGCCCTTGGAGGCGCTGGAGGCCGACGTGAACCGCCTGAAACGGCAGCGCGAGGCGCTGGGCGCCGTCAACCTGCGCGCCGAGGAGGACGCCCGCGCCGTGCAGGACGAACACGACACCCTGGCCCGCGAAAAGGCCGATCTGGCCGAGGCGGTGAAGAAGCTGCGCGCGGGCATCGCCGGGCTGAACCGCGAGGGCCGCGAACGCCTGCTGACCGCCTTCGAGCAGGTCAACACCAACTTTGCGATGCTTTTCACCCACCTCTTCGGCGGCGGCGAGGCGCGGCTGGTGCTGGTGGAATCCGACGACCCGCTGGAGGCCGGGCTGGAGATCATGTGCCAGCCGCCGGGCAAGAAACTGTCCACCCTGTCGCTGCTGTCGGGCGGCGAGCAGACGCTCACCGCGATGGCGCTGATCTTCGCCGTCTTCCTCGCCAACCCCGCGCCGATCTGCGTGCTGGATGAGGTCGACGCCCCGCTCGACGACGCCAATGTCACCCGCTTTTGCGACCTGATGGACGAGATGACGCGCCAGACCGACACCCGCTTCCTCGTCATCACCCACCACGCCGTCACGATGGGCCGGATGGACCGTCTTTACGGCGTGACGATGCAGGAACAGGGGGTGAGCCAGTTGGTGTCGGTGGATTTGAAGAAGGCGGAGCAGTTGGTGGCGTGAGGGGCTTCAGCGTTGAAGCCGACGTTCGCGCCCCTTGCCCGGAATCAAGGGCGAAGCCCGCCGGGCAGCGCCCGACCGCCCCTCGGGCGGGCGCTTTCGCAATGATGGTGCGGGGCACAAGGTCGGGGGAGGCCGCACCATGAAGTGCAGACCACCCAAGGCGCAGCGCCCCCCGCGGTCGGGCGCTGCCCTCTGTTTCGGATGGGCCGACAGGACAAGCCACGCAGACAGCCAGCGTAGGGCGGGGTTCACCCCGCCGCGCCGAGATGGCGGGGATCGCCCCGCCCCACGTCATCCCCGCCCCAACCCCGCCACCTTCGCCCGCAACCCAAGCCGTTCCTCCCGCAGCAGCCCGAGCGCCCGCAGCCCCGTCAGCGCCGCGGGCGTCGCCACCTGCGTGCGCAGGTAGAAGTCGCTCAGCACCTCCGGCGCGGCTTCGGCGAGGAAGGCTTGCAGCGGCGGCGCGGCGCGGTAGGCGCCGTGTTCGATGCGGTAGGGCAGGCGCTCCAGCCAGCGTTCGGGGTTTTCTGCGTGGAAGTGCAGCAGCGCCAGCCCCTCGGCAAAGGCCCCGCCGTGCTGTTGGCGGCCCATGAAGCGGGCGGAGTGGATCGCGGGCTCGAACTCCTCGATGCCGGTGCGGAAGAAGCACTTGCCCGCGTTGTGGCCCAGCATCCCCTTGGGCAAGAGGCCCGCATAGGGGCCGTGCAGCGCGGCAAGGTCCGCCGGGTCGTCGCCCTTGCGCAGCGCGCGGCGGAAGTAGCGGCCGGAAAAGATGTCGTCGGGCGCGCCGGGGTCGTGCAGCGCGTCCCACGGCTCCACCCGGATCATCGCGCGGTCGAGGTCGGACAGGATCGGGGCGAGCGGGCGGTCGGGCACCAGAAACTCGTCCACGTCGATGTGCAAAAGCCAGTCGAGCGTCGTTTCGGCATAGATGCGGCGCAGGTTCAGCGACTGGCGGAACTGGTGCGCCTTGGGGCGGTTGCCGCGCAGCGCCTTCCAGTAGGCGGCATCGCAGCGCACCGCCGTGACCCGCTCAAGGCCCGCCAGCGCCTGCGGCCCCGGCGAGTCGGGGTCGTCGAAATGCACCCAGATCTGCGCGGGGCCCAGCGTCAGGTGATGCGCCACGAAGGCCAGCACCTGATCGACCGGCGCCTTCACGGTGGTGACGATGCCCCAGGCCGGGTCGGTCACAGCCCGTCCAGCAGCGCCTGCGTGGGCCAGCCGTCGGCGGGCAGGCCAAGGCGCACCTGTTCCGCCTGCACCGCGGCGCGGGTGGCCGAGCCGAGGATGCCATCGACCTTGCCGACGTCATGCCCGCGCGCAACGAGCTTTTGCTGCAAGGCCGTCATCGCGTCGTCGGACAGCACCGGGTCGGGGTTGCCCGGATCATACTCCGGCGCGCCTTCCAGCCGGGTCGCGAAATAGGCGGCGGTGGTGACGTAGACAAAGCTTTTGTTCCACTGAAACAGCACCTTGTAGTTGTCGAACACGAGGAACGCCGGGCCGTTGCGCCCCTGCGGCAGCAGGACCGAGGCGTCGAGTGCCGCCGAGGGCAGGGCCCCCGTGCGCGCCTTCACCCCCTGCGCCGCCCATTGCGAAACCGTCTGCGTCTTGTCGAGCCCGGTCTTCGACCAGTCGAGCCCGTCGGGCACCCGGATTTCCACCAGCCAGGGCTGATCCGGTTTCCAGCCAAACATCGACAGCATGTGCGCCGCCGACAGGATCGCATCGGGCGCCGAGGTTTTCAGCGTGACCTTGCCGTCGCCGTCGCCATCCACCCCGCGTTCCAGGATGTCCTTGGGCAGCATCTGCACCATGCCGATCTCACCCGCCCAGGCGCCAGTGGTGGTGTCGGGATCGAACTCGCCCTGTTCGTACAGCGTCAGCGCCGCCATCACCTGCGGCTGGAAAATGTCGGGCCGCCGACAGTCGTGCGCCAGCGTCACCAGCGCGTTGCGGGTGTTGAAGTCGCCCTGCACCGCGCCGTAATCCGTCTCGAACGCCCAGAACGACAGCAACATGCCTGCGGGCACGCCGTAATCGTGCTGCGCGCGCTGGAATACGGCAGCGTAGCGTTTGGCGTTGATCGCGCCGCGATCCAGCCGGGCCTTGCTGATCAGATTGTGCGAAAAGTCGATGAAGGTCTTCTTGAAGAAGCCCTGCCCGCGGTCGGCGCGCAGCACCTTGGGGTCTTCCTGCGCCCCGGCGAAGAAGGCATCGACCGCCGCTTTCGGGTGGCCCGCCGCGACGGCCTCGGCCGTCATCGCGTCCAGGAAGGCGGGAAAGCTGCCGCCACAGGGGGCCGCAGCCACTGGGGCGGCCGCCAGCGCGGCCAAAGTCGCTAAAATCGGCAAACGCATGTCATACCCTCGCAATGCCGGGTAACCTTAACCATGCGGGCGGATCAGGCAAGCCTCAGGCGGCGCCCTGCGCGGCCTCGATGCGGAAGATTTCGTCGTAAAGCGCCCAGGTCTCGGCCGCCTCCTCGGGCGACACCTTCTGCGTGACATGGCCGGACTGCACCAGAACATGGTCGCCCACCGCGATCGCCGCGTGCTGCATCAGGAAAAGGCTCGCCGTCCGCTCTTGTCCGCGCGCGGCGCAGCGGGCGGTGAAGCCGTCGATGGCGGTCACCTGCATCGGCACGGCAAGACACATGTGCACGTCCCTCCTGGTGGTCCGGCAAAGCTAATTGATGCCGAAACCGTCATGCGTTGATGCAGATCAAAGACTGAACCCGCCTCGGGGGCGACGGTTGCCGCAGCCGAGGAGATTACAATGACCCTTGTTTCCGGTTCTGTCACTCTTCATCCGGATGCGCCGCCACGACGCGCCGCCGGGCGGGCCGTGGTGTTGGGCATCGGCAATTCCCTGCTGACCGATGACGGTATCGGTGTCCATGTCGCGCAGGCCGTTGCGGCGCTGTGCGATGCGGGCTGGTTGCCGCCGGGCATCCGGGTGCTGGACGGCGGCACCATCGGCCTGTCGCTGCTGGCCGAGATCGACCCCGACGCCATCCTGATCGCCGTCGATGCGATGGAACTGCACGCGCCCCCGGGCACGCTGGCGGTGTTCACCGGCGCGGCGATGGACCGGCAACTGACCGGCAACAAACGGTTCGCACATGAGGTGGCTCTGGCCGACCTGATGCAGGCCGCCGACCTGTCGGGCATCCTGCCCGCCCGCCGCGCGTTGGTCGCCGTTCAGCCCGATGTGACGACCTGGGGTCTGGCCCCCACGTCGGCCGTGGCCGCGACCATCCCCGCCGCGGTAGAGGCGATCCTGACGCTGCTGGAGGACTGGGCCGATGCATGATGACAGCCCCGGCACCGGCATGGCGCAAAGCCTGTTGCGCGAAGTGTCGCGCGCCCTAACCGCGCTGGCCGATACCGGCGCCTGCGATGCGATCGACCTGCGCAGCCTGCCGCTGACCACCGGCGACCGCGCCGATCTGGAGGCGGCTTTGGGGCGTGGCGAAGTCGCCGCGACCTTCGACGCCAGCGGGCAGAGCGAGGTCTGGGAGACGCGCCACCCCGGCGTCTGGTGGGTGCGCCACTTCGGCGGCGACGGGCGCGTGGCGGCGGAAACCATCGAGATCACCCCGATCCCCGACATCCTCGCCGCGCATCCAGACGACATTCGCGCGGGCGCGGCGGTGCTTGCAGCGGAACTGACAGAGGAGACGGCGCATGTCTGACCCCGGCACCATCGGCGAGGCGCTTCTTGCGCGCGGCATCTCACGCCGGTCGCTGTTGAAATACACCGGCTACCTTGCCTCGGTCCTTGCGCTGCCGCCGATGGCGTCACGCGCGATGGCGGATGCGCTGGCCAAGGCGCCGCGCCAGTCGGTGATCTGGCTGTCGTTTCAGGAATGCACCGGCTGCAGCGAGTCGCTGACGCGGTCGTTCAATCCGACGCTCGAAGACATGATCTTCGACCTGATCTCGCTGGATTACCATGAAACCCTGATGGCGGTGTCGGGCGAGGCGGCGGAAGCGGCGATGCAGGCCGCGCGCGACGCCAACAAGGGCAAGTATGTGCTGGTGGTCGATGGCTCGGTCTCGACCGCCGAGGGTGGCATCTATTCGACCAATGCGGGCAAGACCAACCTTGCCACGCTGAAGGAGGTTGCGGCCGATGCGGCGGCGGTGCTGTCGGTCGGCACCTGCGCGGCGTTTGGCGGCATCCCGATGGCGAAACCGAACCCGACCGGCGCGGTCCCGGTGTCCGAGATCGTCACCGACAAGCCGGTGATCAACATCCCCGGTTGCCCGCCGATCCCCGAGGCGATCGCGGGCACCGTGGCCTACATCATCACCTTCGGCAAGCTGCCGGACCTTGACCATCTGAACCGGCCCAAGGCGTTCTTCGGCGACACGATCCACGACCGCTGCTACCGCCGCCCGTTCTACGACAAGGGCCTGTTCGCCAAATCCTTCGACGATGAAGGCGCCCGCAACGGCTGGTGCCTTTACGAGGTCGGCTGCAAGGGCCCGGTGACCTACAACGCTTGTGCAACGCTGAAATGGAACGGCGGCGTCAGCTTCCCGATCCAGTCCGGCCACGGCTGCCTTGGCTGCTCCGAACCCGACTTCTGGGATCGCGGCGGGTTCTACAAGCCGCTTTCCGCCTCGGTCATGGGCAATCCGACGATCATCGGCGGGGCGGCGGTGGCGGGTGTCGTCGCCGGGGCGGCCAGCGTCGCGCTGGCGCGCAAGCGGCGGGCGGAGGCACTGGCGGCACAATCCGCGGCAGCGGCCAAAGCACAGGAGAAGACGCCATGAGCCTGCTCGATTTTGCCCGCGGCCCGGCCATCGAGGTGGCGATGGCGGTGTTCTGCTTTGGCGTGATGTGGCGGCTGATCTCGCTGATGGGGCTGCCCTGGGCGAAGGATCGCAGCGTCAAGCGGGCGGGCACGCCATCGGATTTCAGCGCGGCGGTCAGCGGGTTCATTCGCCATATGTGGGTGCCGAAGGGCCTCGGGCTGACCTCGCGGTTCGCAATCATCAACGGCTATGTGTTCCACATCGGCCTTGCGATCATCGTCTTCGGCTTTGCGCAGCACATCCTGTTCCTGCGCAGCCTCCTTGGCGTCAGTTGGCCGGGCCTGCCGACCAGCGTCATTTCCATCGCCGCCGTCATCACGCTGGGGTCGCTGATCGCGGCGCTGGTGCGTCGGGTCACCAGCCCGGTGATGAAGCTGATCTCGACCATGAACGACTACTTTACCTGGCTAATCACCACGTTGCCGGTGCTGACGGGGCTCCTGGCCGTCAGCCACCTTGGCGCGCGGTATGAAACGCTGCTGGCAATCCACATCTTGACCGTGGCCGCGCTGCTGATCTGGTTCCCGTTCGGCAAGCTGATGCACGCGTTCCTCGTGTTCCTGACCCGTGCCGAGACCGGCATTTCCTACAGCCGCCGCGGCGTGAAAATCTGATCGGAGACTGAAACCATGACCCAACGTGTCGTTGTCGACCCGATCACCCGTATCGAGGGGCACCTGCGCATCGAGGCCGAAACCGCCGCCGATGGCAGCATCACCAGCGCCTATTCATCCGGCACGATGGTGCGCGGGATCGAGCTGATCCTGAAGGGCCGCGACCCGCGCGAGGCCTGGGCCTTTGCGCAGCGCATCTGCGGCGTCTGCACGCTTGTGCACGGCATCGCCTCGGTGCGCGCGGTGGAAAACGCGCTGAACTACCCGATCCCGCCGAATGCGCAACTGATCCGCAACCTGATGATCGCGGCGCAGTATGTGCATGACCATGTGATGCACTTCTACCACCTGCATGCGCTCGACTGGGTGGATGTCGTTTCGGCGCTGAAGGCCGACCCGGCGGCGACATCAACGCTGGCGCAGTCGATCTCGGCCTGGCCGAAGTCCAGCCCCGGCTACTTCGCGGACGTGCAGAAGAAGATCAAGACCTTCGTCGAGGGTGGCCAGCTTGGCATCTTTGCCAACGGCTTCTGGGGCAACCCCGGCTTCAAGCTGCCGCCCGAGGCGAACCTGATGGCGGTCGCGCATTACCTGGAGGCGCTGCAATGGCAGCGCGAGGTGGTGCAGATCCACACCATCTTCGGCGGCAAGAACCCGCACCCGAACTTCCTCGTCGGCGGCTCGCCGTCGCCGATCTCGGTGAACCCCGGCGCCACGGGGGGCGTTTCGGGCACCGCGCTGAACATGGCAGGGCTGGACCAGATCAAGTCGGTCATCGTCAAGATGCAGACTTTCGTCGATCAGGTCTATGTGCCCGACACGCTGGCGATCGCCAGTTTCTACAAGGACTGGTTCGCGCGCGGCGAGGGCGTGGGCAACTTCCTGACCTTCGGCGACTTCCCCGAAAAGGGCATGGGCGATCCGTCCACCTGGCTGATCCCCTCGGGCGCGATCCTGAACCGCGACCTGACCACCATCCACCCGATCGACATCAACAACCCCGACGAGATTCAGGAGTTCGTGTCGCACTCCTACTACGACTACGCCGACGGCAAGGCGAAGGGGCTGCACCCCTACGACGGAGAGACCAACCTGCATTACACCGGCCCGAAGCCGCCCTTCACGCAGCTTGATGTCGAGAAGGACTATTCCTGGCTGAAATCGCCGCGCTGGAGAGGCAACGTGATGGAGGTCGGGCCGCTTGCCCGCGTGCTGATGCTTTATGCCAAGGGGCATGAGCCGACAAAGGCACTGGCCGACAGCGCACTGAAGCAGCTTGACCTGCCGCTGACGGCGATGTTCTCGACGATGGGGCGGACGGCGGCGCGGACGCTGGAAAGCAAGATCATCGGCGATCAGATGATGATCTGGTATGACAACCTCGTCGCCAACATCAAGGCGGGCGATCTGTCGGTGCACAACGAGGCGAAATGGGATCCCTCGACCTGGCCCGCCGAGGCGAAGGGCGTCGGCTTCATGGAGGCGCCGCGCGGGGCGCTGGCGCATTGGGTCGTGATCAAGAACGGCAAGATCGACAATTATCAGGCGGTGGTCCCCTCGACCTGGAACGCCGGCCCGCGCGACCCGAACGGCAAGCCCGGCCCCTATGAGGCCGCACTGATGGACCGTCACACGCTTTACGACCCCAAGCAGCCGCTGGAAATTCAGCGCACCATCCACAGCTTCGACCCCTGCATCGCCTGCGCCGTCCACGTCACCGACCCGGATGGCGAGGAACTGGTGCAGATCAACGTCACCTGAAAGGGCAAGGCCATGACCATCGACGTCGCTGCCGCGACCCGGACCTTTCTCGCCCAGACCGAGGAACACCTGGTCAGCTATCTGGAGGCTTGCGTGCATTGCGGCCAATGCGCCGATGCCTGCCTATTCTACCGAACCTCGGGCGACCCGCGCCACACGCCGGCCTACAAGCTGTTCCCGATCGCCAAGGCCTACAAGGGCCAGAAATGGCCGCTGAAGTGGCTTGGCCTCGCGCCGAAGATCACCGAGACCGACCTGAAGGAGTGGGAAGAACTGATCTTCGACACCTGCACCATGTGCGGGCGCTGCACCGAGGTGTGCCCGATGGGCATCGACATCGCCTCGATCGTGGGTCAGGCGCGCAAGGCCTGGGCGGCGGCGGGGCTGGGGCCAAGCGACCTGTTTGCCGCGGCCGACAATTCGCGCGACCACGGCAGCCCGCTGGGGCTGACGCCGGAAAAGCTGAGCGACCGGCTGGAATGGCTGGCCGACGATCAGGACGTCGAGATGCAGGTGGACAAGACGCACGCCGAAGTGCTGCTGACCGTCTCTTCCATCGAGGCGATGAAGTATCCGACCTCGCTGTCGGCGATGGCGAAGATCATGAACCACGCCGGGGTGGACTGGACCTATTCCACCCACGGCTACGAGGCGACGAACTTCGGCTTTCTGGCCGGCAAGGGCGACGTTGCCAAGATCATGCTGAACCGCATCGTCGACGCGGCCGAGGCGCTGGGCGCCAAGACGGTGGTGATCCCGGAATGCGGCCACGCCTATGGCGTGATGCGCTGGGGGGCTGCGAACATCCTCGGGCGGCCGTTGCCGTTCGAGGTGCTGCACATCACCGAATACATCGCCAGGCTGAAGCGCGAGGGCAAGCTGAAGCTGAAGCCCTACGACACGCCGATGACCTACCACGACCCCTGTCAGGTCTCGCGTCGCGGCGGCGCGGCGGCGGATGCGCGCTACATCCTCGACGGGTTCGCGACCGACTTCCACGAGATGACGCCGACGGCCGAGTTGAACTGGTGCTGTGGCGGCGGCGGCGGGGTGCAGGCGATCGGGCGGGCGGCCGATCTGCGCCACAAGGTGTTCAAGATTAAGATCGACCAGGTCGAGGCGACCGGCACCCACACTCTGGTGTCGGCCTGCGCCAACTGTCGCCTGACGATGGACGAAAGCAAGCTGCACTGGAAATGGGACGGCGGGCTGGAAAGTCTGGTCGAGATCGTCGCCGAGAACCTTGTCGAGGACGCGAAGTCCAGTTGAGGCGGTTGCCTGCTTGTCAGGCGCCGATGCTGATCCGCCGGGGCGACGTGACGCAACCCGTCACGATTGGGCTAAAGCGCGGCGGCCGTGACCTCGACCTCCACCAGAAACGCGGGGCGCGTGAAGCCCGTGACGATGACGAGGGTGGAGGCGGGGAGCCGCGCCACCCCCGCCAGCCAGGCGTCGCGGGCGGCCATGTAGCACGCCATATGCGCCCTGTCGGTGATGAAGGCGTTGATGCGGATCACGTCGGCCGGGCCCATCCCGGCCTCGGCCAGGATCGCCGTGCAGTTGGCGAAGCACAGCCGCGCCTGCGCCTCGGCGCCCGCGGGCACGGAGCCATCGGCCGCCAGCGCCAGTTGCCCTGAGGTCACCACCAGTCGCGCCCCCGGCGGGCATTCGACGCCATGCGCATAGCGCCCGAACGGCGGGCTGATCGAGACGGGGGCGAGAACCTTCATCGGAACCTCCGGGGCGGGGACGGTGCTGCCGATCCTAGGGGCGGCGGGGTGGCGAGGAAACAGACTTGACCGGTGTAAATTTGTGCGTCACCGATTGAAAGCGGTCTAAAAACAGGCGTCGACACGCGGCGAGGGGGCTATCTTTCCGACCAGCCGGGAAAGCACGCGGCTTGGGCTCTAGCGTCCATCCATGAGAATCATTTCGGAGCACGTCATGCACTTCAAATCCATCGCGCAGACCTCCACGCTTGCCCTGTCGCTGATCAGCGTGGCTGGCATGGCGCTGGCCAATACCAAGGTCAGCTTCGGCACCAACTGGCTGGCACAGGCCGAGCACGGCGGGTTCTACCAAGCCGTGGCCGACGGCACCTATGCCGCCTGCGGGCTGGATGTGACCATCATTCCCGGCGGGCCGCAGGTGAACAACCGCGCCCAGATGCTGGCCGGGAAGGAAGACTTCATCATGGCCGGCAACCTGCTGGAGGAGTTCAACGCCGCCGATCAGGACGTGCCGGTGGTGGCCGTCGCCGCCGCGTTCCAGAAGGAACCGCAGGTGATCCTGACCCATCCGGGCAAGGGCAAGACGCTGGCCGACCTGAAAGACATGAAGCTGCTGATCAGCGATCAGGGCTACGCCAGCTTCTACCAGTGGATGGTGAAGACGATGGGTTTCAAGGACGAGAACCGTCAGGTCTACACCTTCAACCCGGCGCCGTTTATCGCCAACGACAACATCGGGATGCAGGGCTACCTGTCGTCGGAACCGATGATGGTGGAAAAGCAGGGCGGCTTCAAACCCGACGTCTACCTGATCGCCGACTATGGCTGGTCAACCTACTCCACCCTGATCGAGACGATGGCCGACACCGTGAAGTCGAAGCCGGAGGTGGTGAAGTGCTTTGTCGAGAGCTCGATCAAGGGTTGGTACAACTACCTTTACCACGACAATTCGGCGGCCAACGCGCTGATCAAGAAGGACAATCCGGACATGACGGATGACCAGATCGCATTCGCCATCGACAAGATGAAGTCGAACGGGGTCGTCGACTCGGGCGACACGCTGACGATGGGGATCGGCGCGATCACCGACGCGCGGGTGAAGGACTTCTTCGACAAGATGGTGGCGGCCGGCGTGGTGAAGGCCGACCTCGACTACAAGAAGACTTACTCGACCGCCTTCGTCGACCAAGGCGTCGGCCTCGACCTGCGCCCGAAAAACTGATCCCCTGTCGGCGGGGCCGCGCTGGCCCCGCCCAAGAAACGAAGCGGAGGGGCATATGGCCGTCGTACGCCGTGCCATCCAGCCACTTGGCCAGCGCCCCAGGGTGCTGGAAATGGCGCGGGTGGACAAGACATTCAACGGCAACGTGGTTGCCCTTCAGCACATGTCGCTGACCGTGAACGAGGGCGATTTCATCTCGCTCCTTGGCCCGTCGGGGTGCGGCAAGTCCACCGCGCTGCGACTGCTGGCGGGGCTGAGCCACCCGACCGCCGGGCGCATCCTGTGGGAAGGCGCGCACGCCTCGGGCGACCTCAGCGTGGTGTTCCAGGAACCCACGCTGATGCCCTGGGCGACGGTGGCGCAGAATGTCTGGCTGCCGTTCCGCCTGCGCGGGCAAAGCTACAACTCGGTCAAGGACGAGGTGCTGGAGGTTCTGCGGCTGGTCGGGCTGGAGACGTTCCTGAACGCCTACCCGCGCGAACTTTCGGGCGGCATGAAGATGCGGGTGTCGATCGCCCGCGCGCTGGTGACGAACCCGCGCCTGATCCTGATGGACGAACCCTTCGCCGCGCTGGACGAGATCACGCGGCACAAGCTGAACAAGGATTTGCTGGACCTGAAGGCCAAGATCGGCTGCACCATCATCTTCGTCACCCACTCGGTCTTTGAAAGCGTGTTCCTGTCGGACCGGGTCGTGGTGATGGCCGCCCGCCCCGGCCGGGTGATCCAGGAATTCCCGATCGACGCGCCCTATCCGCGCAGCGAGGCGTTCCGCACCTCGGCCGAATACGCGGCGCACTGCCGGGCGACCTCGGACGCGCTTTATCAGGCGATGGGAGAGGTGGCATGACGATCACCGAAACCGGCGCCCCCGCGGCGGAGGTCTCCGTCGATCTGGAGGAACAGCGCCGCGCCCGCTCGCAGCGGATCGAGCGGGTCGGTCGCTGGCTGCTGCCGATCCTCGTGATGGCGGCGGCGATCGTGCTGTGGGACCGGATCGTGGTCTGGAACGCCATTCCGAAATACATCCTGCCCGGCCCGTTCCTGGTGATCCAGACGCTGATCCAGGACGCAGGCATCCTGTTTCCGGCGCTGCTGGTGACGCTGGAAATCACGTTGATGGCGCTGAGCGTGGCGGTGATCGGCGGGGCGGGGTTGGCGATCCTGTTCACCCAGAATCGCTGGGTGGAAATGTCGTTCTACCCCTTCGCGGTGATCCTGCAGGTGACCCCGGTCGTCTCGGTCGCGCCGCTGATCTTCATTTATGTCAGCAACCGGCTGGTGGGGCTGCTGCTCTGCGCCTGGCTGGTGGCGTTCTTTCCGGTGCTGTCGAACACCACGCTGGGGCTGCGGTCGGCCGATCACAACCTGCGCGACATGTTTGGCATCTACGGCGCCACCCGCTGGCAGCGGCTGCGCTACCTGCAAATCCCCTCGGCGCTGCCCTACTTTCTGGGCGGGTTGCGCATCGCGGGGGGCCTCAGCCTGATCGGGGCGGTGGTGGCGGAATATGTCGCGGGCACCGGCGGCATCGGGTCGGGGCTGGCCTTCCGCATCCTTGAAGCGGGCTACCGGCTGAACATTCCGCGCATGTTCGCGGCGCTCCTGCTGATCGCCTTCACCGGCGTCGCGATTTTCGCGGTGCTGTCATTGATCAGCCATTTGCTCTTGCACAAGTGGCACGAAAGCGCGGTAAAGCGGGAAACATGAGTGATTTTCTGACCCTGCCCGACGCCCCGCGCCTGACGCTGGAAAACGCGACCCTGCCCGCCTGCCTGCTGGGCGAGCCGGGCGATCTGGTCCGCCGTTCGATCACCATCGAGGCGGGGCGGATCGTCGAGGGCCCCGGCCTGCCGGTGGACATGAAGGGGGCGATGGTGTTCCCCGCCTTCGTCGACATGCACACCCATCTGGACAAGGGCCACATCTGGGCGCGCTCGCCCAACCCCGACGGCACCTTCATGGGCGCGCTCACCACGGTGGGCGCCGACCGCACCGCGCGCTGGACCGCCGAGGATGTGCGCGCCCGCATGACCTTCGCGTTGAAATGCGCCTATGCCCACGGGACACGGGCGATCCGCACCCACCTCGACTCGATCCCGCCGCAGGATGGCATCAGCTTTCCGGTGTTCCGCGAGGTTCGGGCCGAGTGGGCCGGGCGCATCGCGTTGCAGGCTAGCTGCCTGATCGGCTGCGACATGGCCGACATGGCGGGCGCCTTCGTGACAACGGCCGACCTCGTGGCGGAATCGGGTGGCGTGCTGGGGATGGTCACCTACCCGGTGCCCGATCTGACCGACCGCATCAGGGGCTTCTTCCGGCTGGCCGCCGAACGCGGGTTGCACACCGATTTCCATGTCGATGAAACCGGCGACGCCTCGGTCGCCACCCTGCGCGAGATCGCGCGGATCGTGATCGAAACCGGCTTCGATGCCCCGGTGACGGTGGGTCACTGCTGCTCGCTGGCGGTGCAGCCCGAGGCGGAGGCGCTGAAGACGCTCGATCTGGTGGCGAAGGCCGGGCTGAACGTCGTCAGCCTGCCGATGTGCAACATGTATCTGCAGGACCGCACCGCCAACCGCACCCCGCGCTGGCGCGGCGTGACGCTGGTGCACGAGATGAAGGCGCGCGGCATCCCGGTGGCCTTCGCGTCCGACAACACGCGCGACCCGTTCTACGCCTATGGCGATCTCGACATGATCGAGGTGATGCGCGAGGCGACCCGGATCGCCCACCTTGACCATACCGGCACCGACTGGGTGCGCGCCTTCACCACTACCCCTGCCGCCGCCTGCGGCTTTGCCGCCCCGAGCCTTGCCCCCGGCGCGCCCGCCGATCTGGTGATCTGCAAGGCGCGCGGCTGGACCGAACTGTTTGCCCGCCCGCAAGCCGACCGCATCGTGATCCGTGCCGGGCGTCCGATCGACCGCACCCTGCCCGACTACGCCGAGCTGGACCCCTTGATGGAGCCGCTATGACCCCGAACGTTGCCGCCGCCAAAGCCGCCCTCGCCCACCTCGACCTTGACGAGAACCCGGTGTCGATCCGCGCCAAAAGCCGCGATTTCTTCTGGTATTCGCCGGTGCTGAAGGCCCGGATGGACCACCTGACGGCCGATTTCGTCGTCTCGCCGCGCACCGAGGCCGAGGTGATCGAGGTGCTGAAGGTCTGCTATGCCCATGACGTGCCGGTGACCACGCGGGGCGCGGGCACCGGGAATTACGGCCAGGCGATGCCGCTGGCGGGGGGCTGCGTGATCCACATGCGCGCCTTCAACAAGGTCAGGGAGATTCACCCCGGCCGGGTGATCGCCGAACCGGGCTGCGTGATCCGCGATCTGGATGCCGAAACCCGCGCCCATTCGGGGCAGGAACTGCGCATGATGCCCTCGACTGCCGCCACCGCCACCATCGGCGGCTTCGTCGCGGGCGGCTCGGGCGGTGTCGGCTCGGTGCGCTGGGGCGCGCTGCGCGACTTGGGCAACATCGTCCGCCTGCGCGTGGTGACGATGGAGGCCGAGCCCCGCATCCTCGAATTCCGCGGCGAGGAACTGCCGCGCGTCAGCCATGCCTACGGCACCAACGGGATCATCACCGAGGTCGAACTGCCGCTCGCCCCCGCCTATGACTGGGTCGAGATCTTCGTGGCCTGCCCGAGCTTCCCCGCGGCGGCGGGCTTTGCCGCCGATCTGGCCGAGGAGGACGGCATCCTGATCAAGCTCGCCTCGGTCTTCGAGGCGCCGATCGGCACCGCCTTTTTCCAGCGTGTGGCGCCGCATGTCCCCGCGGGCGCGCCGCATCTTGTCGGCCTGATGGTGGCGCCGCAGGCAATGGACGCCTTTGCCATCTTCACCGCCCGCCATCCCGGCGCGCAGGTGATCTGGCGGTCGGACACGGGCGGCTGGCCGCGCGAGCCGGGGCCGGTCTACGAATACGGCTGGAATCACACCACGCTGCGGGCGCTGAAAGTGGACCCGACGATCACCTACCTGCAGGTCCGCTATGGCTTCCCCGACTACCTTGCCTTGATCGAAGCGGTCCGCGCCGCCTTCCCCGGCGAGGTGACCCAGCATCTGGAAGTGATGCGCGAGCATGGCCACGTGATGTTTGCGGGCCTCTCGATGGTCAAGTTCACTACCGAGGCGCGGCTGGACGAGATCATCCGCATTCACGAAAGCCTCGGCTGCATGATCTTCAACCCGCACCGCTACACGCTGGAGGAAGGCGGGCGGCAGACGGTGGACGCCCGGCAACTCGCCTTCAAGCGCGAGGCCGACCCCAAGGGCCTGCTGAACCCCGGCAAGATGATCGCCTGGGATGATCCGGCCTGGGCCTTCGACCGCATCTACGCCTATCCCAAGATGCAGGCGGCGGAATGAGCGTGACCGTTGCGCCGCAGGGGGCTCTCTGCCCCCCAGCCCGCCCACGGGGATATTTTCGCCAATGTGAATGGGGTAGGACATGACCCGCGCCCTCGTGCTGTTCGCGCATCCCTGCCCGGAGAGTTTTTCGGCTTCGCTGCACAAGACGGTCATCGAGACCCTGACCAAACGCGGCTGGGAGGTGGATGACTGCGACCTGAACGCCGAAGGGTTCAGCCCGGTGCTGACCAAAGCCGAGCGCCGCGGTTATCACGAGGTCGGACCGAACCTTGAACCGGTGAAGGACTACGTCGAGCGGGTGCGGCGCGCCGAGGCGCTGGTGCTGGTGTTTCCGGTCTGGAACTTCGGCTATCCGGCGATCCTGAAGGGCTTCTTCGACCGTGTCTTCCTGCCCGGCGTCTCGTTCCGGCTGGAAGACGGGTTGGTGAAGCCGAACCTGACCCATATCCGCAAGCTCGCCGCCGTCACCACCTATGGCGGCACGCGGATGCGCGCGCTGATGGCGGGCGATCCGCCGCGCCATGTGGTGCGCCGCGCGCTGTGGCATGTGTGCCGCCCCGAGCGGATGCGCTATCTTGCGCTCTACGACATGAACCGGGTCACCGAGGCGCAGCGGACGCGCTTTCTGACCCGTGTGGCCGGAGAGATGGAACGGCTCTGATGCGCGCCCTTGTGGTCTATTGCCATCCCTCGCCTGGCAGCTTTACCGCCGCCGTGCGCGATGCGGTGCTGGACCGGCTGGCGCAGGCCGGAGCCGAAGTGCGGCTGCACGATCTTTACGCGGGCGACTTCCGGCCGGTCCTGACGCGCGCCGAGTGGGAGGGCTATCAGAATTGCCCCGCCAACCGCGCCGCAGTCGCCACCGAAGTGGCGGACCTGCAGTGGTGCGACACGCTGATCTTCGTCTACCCGACCTGGTGGTACGGGTTGCCCGCGATGCTGAAAGGCTGGCTGGAGCGGGTGATGCTGCCCGATGTCGCTTTCATCATGCCGGCCACGGCGAAGGCCACGATCCGGCCCGGGCTGACGCAGGTCACCCGGCTGGGCGTGTTCACCACCTGCGGCGCAAGCTGGTGGTTGACCCGCCTTGTCGGCGCGCCGGGGCGGCGGACGATCCTGCGCGGGCTGCGGCTGATCTGCGCGCCGCGCTGCCGCACGGTGTTCGCCGCGCATTACCTGATGGACAGTTCCACCCCGGCAAGCCGGACCCGCCATCTGGCGCGGGTCCGGCACAAGGCCGACCGTTTCCTTGGCAGCGCCATGCCGCACGCCGCAACCGAAAGGGCTGCCGAATGACCCGCCGCCTTGACTGGGCGCAATACCGCGCGCCCGAATTCGCCGCCATCGACCCGATGCGGACGATCGCCATCCTGCCCACGGCCGCGATCGAGCAGCACGGGCCCCACCTGCCGGTGGGCACCGACACGATGATCGCCGAGGGGATGCTGACGGAACTGCGCCGCACCTGCCCGGATGATCTCGACATCCGCATCCTGCCGGTGCAGGCGGTCGGAAAGTCGAACGAACATTTGTTCTCGTCTGGAACCCTGACGCTGTCGGCCGAGACCGCGCTGAGGATCTGGACCGAGATCGGTCTGTCCGTTGCCCGCGCCGGGGTGCGCAAGATCGTGCTGATCAACAGCCACGGCGGCAACCTCGACCTGATCTCGATCCTGTCGCGCGAACTGCGCGTGCGTGCGGGGATGCTGGCAGTGAAGTGCCAGTGGAGCGGGTTCGGCGCACCAGAGGGGATGTATCCTGCGCATGAACTGAAGTTCGGCATCCATGGCGGCGACATGGAGACCTCGCTGATGCGCGCCTTCCGCCCCGAGACGGTGGACATGGCCGTCGCGCGCAACTTCCGTTCCAGCGCAGAGGGGGCAAGCATCCCGCCAACGGGACCGCTCTCCTACGGCTGGATCGCGCGTGACCTGAACCCCGCAGGGACGGTCGGCAACGCGGCCATCGGCACGGCCGAAAAAGGCCGGGCGACGGCGGAACATCAGGTCCGGGGCTTCGTGGCGCTGCTGCGGGAGGTCGCGCGGGTGCCGCTCGACGGCTTCGATCCGGTGATCCCGGCGTTCTGAGCCTACTCGCGGGCGAGCCGCTCCAGATAGCGTCCATAGTCGGTCTTGCCGAACAGCCGGGCCTGCCGGATCAGGCCGTCGCGGTCGATCCAGCCAGCGGCGTAGGCGATTTCGTCGGGGCTGCCGACCTGCAGGCCCTGGCGCTGTTCCAGCGTGCGCACGAAGTTGCCGGCGTCAAGCAGGCTCGCGTGGGTGCCGGTGTCGAGCCAGGCATAGCCGCGGCCCATCTTTTCCACCTGCAGCGTGCCCTCGGCGAGGTACATTTCCAGCAGCGTCACGATCTCCAGCTCGCCGCGCGGCGAGGGGGTCACCGCGCGGGCCTTCGCCGGGGCGGTGCCGTCGAGGAAATAGAGCCCGGTCACGGCATAGTCCGAAGGCGGCACCGGAGGCTTCTCGATGATCGCGCGGACAGTGCCGTCGGCGTCGAAGTCCACCACGCCATAGCGTTCGGGGTCCGCGACGCGGTAGCCGAAAACGGTGCCGCCGATGGTCCGCGCATCCGCCGCGGCCAGCACCTGCGGCAGGCCGTGGCCGAAGAAGATGTTGTCGCCCAGCACCATCGCCGAGGGGGCACCGGCAAGGAACTCCTCGCCCAGGATATACGCCTGCGCGAGACCGTCGGGCGAGGGCTGGATGATGTAGCTCAGGCTCAGGCCCCACTGGCTGCCGTCGCCCAGCAGCCGCGTGAACTGCGACTGGTCGTCGGGCGTGGTGATGATCAGCACCTCGCGGATGCCCGCCAGCATCAGCACCGTCAGCGGGTAGTAGATCATCGGCTTGTCGTAGAGCGGCAGAAGCTGCTTCGAGACGCCCATCGTGATCGGGTAAAGCCGGGTGCCGGAGCCGCCGGCGAGGATGATGCCCTTGCGTGTCATGCCGTGCCCCTTGTCAGATCGTTCAGTACTTCGGCCAGCCCCGCGCGCCAGTCGGGGCGTGGCAGACCGAATGTTCGTTCAAATGTGGTGCAGTCGAGCCGCGAGTTGGCCGGGCGGCGCGCCGGGGTCGGGTAGGCCGAGGTCGGAATATCGGTCACCATCACGGGGCGGCCCGCCTGCGCGAAGATCTCGCGGGCGAAGTCGGCCCAGCCTGCATCCGGGGTGCCCGCGAAGTGGTAGGTGCCGGTCGCCTCCCGGCGGTCGCGCAGCACCTGCGCGATGCGCAGCAGCGCGGCGGCGATGGCGGCGGCCGGGGTCGGCCCGCCGATCTGGTCAGCCACCACGTTCAGCGCATCGCGGGTCTCGCTGAGCCGCAGCATGGTCTTCACGAAGTTCGCGCCCTGCGCCGAGAATACCCAGGAGGTGCGCAGGATCGCATGGGGGCCGCCCGCCGCCCGCACCGCCTGCTCGCCCGCCAGTTTGGTGCGGCCATAGGCGCTCAGCGGGCCGGTTGCATCATCCGGCCGCCAGGGACACTCGCCCGAGCCGTCGAAGACGTAATCGGTGGAGACATGGACGAACGGGATGCCGCGTGCCGCGCATTCCCGCGCCATCGCGCCAGGCGCTTCGGCGTTCACGACATGGGCTGCGGCTTCATCGGCCTCGGCCCTGTCGACGGCGGTCCAGGCGGCGGCATTGATCACCGCCTCCGGGGTATGGGCGGCAATCGCCGCCGCGCAGGCTGCCGGATTCATCAGGTCCGCCTGATCGCGACCGAGGAACACCGCCTCTTGCACCAGCCGCGCGAGTTCCGTGGCGACCTGCCCGGTCTTGCCGAAGATCAGCAGCCTCATGCCACCCCCAACCGCTGGCCGACGCCGTCGCGGGTTTGCAGCGCGCGCCACCAGCCCTCGTTCGCCAGATACCAGGCGACGGTCCGCTCCAGTCCCTCCTCCAGTGTCACCGATGGGCGCCAGCCCAGTTCCTCGCGGATACGGCGCGGGTCGATGGCATATCGCGCGTCGTGGCCCGGTCGGTCAGCGACATAAGTGATCAATCGTTCATGTGGCGCACCCTGCGGCCGCAGCCGGTCAAGGATGGTGCAGATCGACCGCACCAGGTCGATGTTGCGGGCCTCGTTCTCGCCGCCGATGTTGTAGCTGCGCCTCAGCGCGCCCTTTTCCAGCACCAGCAGCAGCGCGTCGGCGTGATCCTCTACGAACAACCAGTCACGAATGTTCAGCCCCTGTCCGTAAACCGGGATCGGCTTGCCCGCCAGCGCGTTCAGGATCACCACCGGCACCAGCTTTTCCGGGAAATGGAACGGCCCGTAGTTGTTGGAACAATTCGTCATCACCACCGGCAACCCGTAGGTCTCGGCCCAGGCCCGCACCAGATGATCGCTCGCCGCCTTCGAGGCGGAATAGGGCGAGTTCGGCGCATAGGGCGTGTCTTCGGTGAACTTGCCGGCGTCGCCCAGCGTCCCGAAGACCTCATCGGTCGAGATGTGGTGGAACCGGAAGCCGGCCGGTTTGCCCTCGCGCTGCCAGTAGGCCCGCGCCGCCTCCAGCATGTTGTAGGTGCCGGTGACGTTGGTCTCGATGAAGGCCCCGGGCCCGTCGATCGAGCGATCCACATGGCTTTCCGCCGCCAGATGCATGATCGCATCGGGCCGGTGCACCGCCAGAATCCGGTCGACCGCCGCGCGGTCGCGGATGTCGGCCTGTTCGAAGGCATAGCCCGGCGCCGTCGAGACCGAGGCGACGTTGTCGAGACAGGCGGCATAGGTCAGCGCGTCAAGGTTCACCACGCAATGCCCGCGCGCGATCGCCAGCCGGACCACGGCCGAACCGATGAACCCGGCGCCTCCGGTGACGAGGATCTTCATGGCCGCTGCTCCCAGACGAAAGGGGATTGGAAATCGGTCAGCGCCTGCGCGGCGGCGTCCTTGTCCGACAGCACCGGCGCGCCCGCCCAGCCCCAGTCGATCCCGGCGCTGTCCCAGCGCACCGCCCCGTCGCAGTCGGGGGCATAGTGGTCGGTGCACTTGTAGACGATCTCGGTGTCGTCCTCGAGCGTCAGGAACCCGTGCAGGAACCCCGCCGGAATCCAGAGCTGGCGACCGTTCTCGAAGCTCAGTTCTTCCGCCACCCATTGCCCATAGGTCGGCGAACCGCGCTGCACATCCACCGCCACATCCCTGAGCCGCCCGCGCCCGCACCGTACCAGCTTGCCCTGTGCATGTGGCGGCGCCTGAAAGTGGAGCCCCCGGATCGTCCCCGCGCGCGCCGACAGCGAGTGGTTGTCCTGCACGAAGGTCGGCAGGTCCAGCCCCGCCGCCTCCAGCGTCTTCCGGTTCCAGCTTTCGCTGAAGAAACCCCGCGCATCGCCAAAGCGGCGCGGCGTCAGGATCAGCACGCCGGGAAGGCGGGTGGTCTCGATCTTCATCTGCGGCACCCTTCCAGGGCGGGTTGGGAAACCCATTGTGCGGCGTTGGCTAGCACGCGCGAGCGGACCTGTCACCCGCCGCCACATCCGGCCTCGGCATCAAACCGGGAACAGTGGCCGCGACGGCAAAAAACCCTGGCGCAGGACAGGCGCGGGACGGGATCGGATGTGCAGAATCCCTCCAGGGCTGAAGGGAGCAGGTTCACGTAGAGGCCATGGCACGCTCCGCCATACCCGTCACGGTCCATTCACCCACGGGCGATGGCAGATCGGGCGGGGGCTCCGGGATCCGCGACGAGCCGGGTTGCCTGCGTGCCCCAGGCCGCGCTCCGGTTTCTGCGTCAGGCATCACGACGCGCCTTCCTGCGCGCCCGACAAGGGCGATCCGCGCGATGGCGCCTGAGGATGTGGCGGTCGGGATGCGGGGGAAGCAACGCACAGCCCTGCGGGGCTTGCGCGGAGGTGGCGGTTGAGCCCTGGCGGAGGTGGCGAACCGCGCGATTCGCGGATTTCCTCGGCAGAAACTGCCTTCGATATGGCGGATCCGCCCAATCTTCCGGCACTCCGTCGAATCCCTGCGGGGCTGGCCACCACAGGTCATGCCGCAATGCGGCGACTCTCTGTAATTCCGCAATTCCAGATCGCGAGCGGCTGCTGACGGCCGCGCGTGCATGTTGTCCATTAAGGCTTATCCCCCTGACTCCGGAGCCACAACATGTGGTGCGAGGGCTTGCGGCAGGCGTCGCGTTTCCGTATTGTTCTCACATGCCCGCCCGCTGGAAATCTGATCGCCCAATGTCGCGCCAGGCTTTCGAGGCGCGCTTTCCCGAT